>JAUSKD010000042.1 GCA_030647195.1 Candidatus Peribacter sp.
GGGAACGTTGATCGTCTCGTCGAAGAAACTCTGCTGGAGCATGATGTCGCCCGCAACGGAGTGATAGGTGTGATCGGTGAAGTTTTCCGAGAGTATTTCATAGGTTCCGGTGGACAGCCGGTACCGTACGGTCCCCCAGTGATCGCGGTCGAGTACGCTGAAGAGAAGCGTCTGGTCATCCATGAAGAACGGCGAGAAATGGAGCTGATCCGGATTAAACGACGGAACGGAGAGCGCAACGGCCTGCCGCTCAATCAATTGCACAAGCGTGATGCGGGGGAACGCATCATGGTGCACCAGTGCCAGTGATGTTTCTGCCGGAGAGAGCACCATCTTCTGTTGCATGGGCAGAGCAAGCGTGTCGAAGAGCGTGCGTGCGTCATACCACAGCTCCGCCGTGGGCAGCGGGATGTCTGCGATCTGCCCGCACCTCGCGAAATCGATGCGGAGATGCGTGTGGTCCGGGCCTTCCGGAATGTAATAGGTGAAGTTGGTATTGCGACCGAGAGAGAGTATTTCGCTATTTTGCGCCGCCGTGAGCGGGTCATAGGTGTACGCCGAACCCAGGTCGCGCACGCGCGCCGACGTTCCATTGCCGATGAGAACGGCTCTGGTGGAGAGCAGACGCGGTGCCCTGAAGCGTTCCGTTCCCAGATTGGGTTCCTGGCCCGACCGCACGAAGAGCTCGTGTGGATCATAGAGATCCAATCGTGCCCCTTTTTGAAACAGAAGGGCTCGCATTGTGGATGACTGGTGCATGAGGGGGTTCGCCTTTTCGGTGTACTTCCATTCCCGAACGAGGACGACTGCAGAATAGAGCAGAGAGAGCAGAAGGACGACGATCATCATCCTGCTGCGCACCGTCGCCTGCGGGCTCTGGGCAGATGCCGATGCTGGGGTTTGGGTGGGCATTATTCGTTCAATGAATCGGGGGAGACAAAGCGGACATCGGTTTCCAGAGGGATGCTGGCCGCCTGTTTCTGCACGGGGAGCAGCAGGATGCCTTCGATGACGATCGGATTGCTGTCGTTTTTGTGCAGGAAGAGCACGTGTTGCCCTTCCGAAAGATCCATCGTTCCCAGATGCATATATTCGAATTGATCGCCTGTCGGCATGATCTTTTGGGGGATCATGGATCCGAGGATGTCAGAAGAAATCCTGCTGATGTCGGCAAATGACTGTTTCCCGAACGCGGCACTCTCGACGGTCATGTAGCGTGTGGAAGAGTTTTCCGGCGCGGTGGTGACGGAACTGACGGGGCCCCGGTCGAGACGCATGGCGAGGTTGTGCTGGGTGGGAATGCTGCGCAGCAGAATCTCATACGTCCCGTTTCTCGAAACCGTGAGCGGGAAACGAAGGGCGGTTGGCTTGATGAGGCCCACGAACGACGTCGTGAGCGTGTCGTAGGGTCCGGGCATCATGATTTGGTAGATGTTATACGCACTTGCGGTGAGCAGATTGAGCATGGGAAACACCGTGCCGAAGTACTGAGAGCTCGGGGTGTGTTCCTCCATGAAGGCGAAGCTGGACTGGTCAGGCCTGAAGAAAAGATGTTCATGTTCTTTGGCGTACAGGTCCAGGAGCGTTTTCTGTTTGTCGCCGGCCAGCACATCCAAGGCGGATCCATCCGCTTTCAGTCGCATGGAATCCAGAGAGAGCAGGTGGTTCCTGCGGGACACGGTGAGCGAACGCTCCTGCACACATCGGAAGGAGTCCCACCCGGCGTCCATGAAAATGGGCGTGGTAACGGACTGTGGCGGATCGATGAACTCGTACAGCACAAAGCCCTCGTTTTCTTTGATCTTTCTGAAGAATCGCGGCATCGCCTGTGGTTGCAGCATCAGGGATTGCGAAATACTCTGCATATACCAGGCACTGCGTTTGGGGGATGCCAGCTGTTTGTTGAGCACCAGGTACCGGATGTTCAGGTTGCGGAAAATATTCACCCATCCATGCTCGTTTTTGCTGAGAGACTGAAAGAGGAGATAGAACCAGTATTTGCTTTCCAGGTCTCCATTCAGGCCAAAGTAGTAGCTGGGGCTGTTGAGGAAATAGATGAAAAATTTATCGATAAACCGATACTCCTGACCGTCTGCGGTTTCGCCGAGCCACGGTCCTTCGCTGGGCGGCAGAATCACCAGTTTTCCTTTCGGTAACGGGCGCAGAGCTTCTTTGATCTCGCGCAGGGGCTGCACGTTGTAGGGGCGCAGGAACCCGCCGAAGTCGCCCGTCAGGAGCACTGTGCGATACCCGTGTTGGGCGAAGAGCGGAAAGAAGAAGATGCTTGCGCAGATCAGGGTTCCCAGCATGCGTCCCAGGCGCAAGTGCGGCGCAATGCGCGAGGAACATTCACGTTCAAGCACGATCACACCCATGGGCATGAGGAGCGTCATCGCCGCGAGAAAGATGAACTGAAACCGGTCCGGAAAGCGCAGCACGTGGATCACTTCGGTGATGAGCTTCATGCCCACTTCGGCTGCATGGGAGGGCGAGAGATAGAACTGGCGGTAGACGGCCGCAAGCAACATGTGGAATGTCGGAAAGAACACGACATCGGCATAGCCGATGCTGGTCCACATCGAAAAGAGCGTCAGAATACAAATCAGAATCAGCAGCGGCCGCAACCGTCGTTTCTCCTGAATATTCTGTGAAACAGGAATCACGAAGGGGATGAGTGCGATCAGGAAATAGAAGAGTTTCGAGTACTGTGGCGTTTGCGTGATGTACGATCCGCTGAAGAAGTTTTCTGTCACTGAACTGATGTCGAAAGAAATCTGGTGCAGGAGAGACAGCGAGCTGATGCGGATGGATGCGACGGTGTCGGGCACGATGTCCGAAAGGTTCCCCACCCCGCGTAAGACGTAGAATTTCACGAACAGCGCATACGGAAGCAGCGTAATCAACGCCGTGAACAGCAGTGCCAGCACAATCCTTTTCCAGAGCAGGAACGAAATCGCCTGCCTTCTTTCCGGGTCATCTGCTGTTCCGGCACCCTTGTGCTTTCCGCCGGTGATGAGGAGCAGGATCCCTGTTCCCGCGCAGAAGAAGACGACGGTCAGCGGATAGAGCACCAGAAAGTGTACGGCAGGGTTGACCAGCGCGACCAGACTGGCCACCAGCAGGAGCAGGGCGGGGCGTCTCGATTCGAGGAGGAGGCCGTGCAGAAACAGGACAAAGGAGATCACGAAGATATCGAATCCGAGAATGAGCGTGTAGAAGTGGGTGATCTTTGCCGGGAGCAGAATGAGGTGAATGAACAGCGTGGTGATCGCTGTCGCGTGGATGATGCGTCCTGCCGGGATGCTGGGAAACAGGCGTCTCAGGAAGTTATTGACGACCAGAAAGACAAAGAACGCCCCGAAGAACGGCACGAGCACGATGGCGAACGGCAGGATCAGGTAGTAGCGCATCCACGTCGTCAGCAGCGAGTACCGGACGCGGAATTCATACGCATTGGTGAGATCGCTGAAGGCTCCCCCGGCCTGTTCGAAGAATTGCGCCGAAGGATCAAAGAACGGCACAAGCTCGCTGGTATTCAGCACGGCGCGGCCGGCGAGCAGATCGGGCATCTGCGCGAGTACGCCGCGAAAGATGAAGAGGTGCACGCAGAGGAATGCCGCGAAGATCCATACGGTTGTCCAGAATCTTTTTTTCTTGTTGTCGATTGGCGAGCTGTTCGGACCGAGGATCCTGGTCGGGACGCCGGGCTGCCCGGGGAGGCCGGTGGCGGTGGTTTGCGCGATCACGAGGCGAAAGGGGCGTGACAGGACTCCAGCCTGTCAGATGCAGCGGGATTCCCAGGGTCCGGCAGGGGAGTACCGCAGACTTCTGCAGCGATGTGACGCAACAGCCGTGCACTGACCTCTGCGTTGCCTGCCAGCCGTTGCGCCTGTCTCTGGAGGTGATGGCGGATGTCCGGAGCATGCTCTTCCAGCTGCTGATGCAGGGCCAGGAGCTTCTCTGCAGAGAACGTTTTGTCCAGCTCTATCCCCCACGCAGTGCAATC
Organism: Candidatus Peribacter sp.; assembly: GCA_030647195.1. Lineage (GTDB taxonomy): Bacteria > Patescibacteriota > Gracilibacteria > Peribacterales > Peribacteraceae > Peribacter. The sequence goes on from JAUSKD010000042.1 coordinate 4,007, forward strand.
GATGGCTTCGAGAAATTTCTTCACCTTCACGTCGTAGAGGAGTGCGACGAAGGGAATGGCGTGCAGGCAGGACAGGATGATGGAATGGAGCCGCATCCCCCAGAGCACATCGATGGAACGGAAGGAGGCATCGACCCGATCGATCCCGAAGGGCTCTACGACTGTGCAACGACGGTTTTGCTCGATGTGCGTGAGGATTTCCCGACTGACCATGACGTCATGGTGCGCGCTGAAGCCGGTCTGGAAAGGGAGGAAGAGGGCGGATCGTTCGGGGTCTGCGCCCAGAAAACCGTCGGCTGCTTTTCCCAGCTCCTGCGTGATGTATGCATACTGTTCTGCATGATCGATGTTGAACACGGGTGTGATACCCAGCACGCGTCCCGGCGTCGCTTTCCCATTGTGTTCCGGGGCAGATGCGCCGAGGAATGCGAGATCCGCGCTCAGAAACGCGCGGGCATGCGGGGCGAACGTGCGGCAGAAATCATAGCTCTCGCGTTCCCGGAAACTCACTGCGGTCGCCCATCCAAGCGTCCTCACCGTGAGGAATCGTGCCAGGGGGGTGGAGATGTTTCCGATGCCGATGCTCACGAATACGACGGATTTGCGCAGCAGGCGCCCGATGAGCGTGAGCAGGAAGCACTGCAGCAGGAGGGCGTGACGCGCCCTGTGCATCGAGTGCTTGAGCAGTTTGAATTGATCGCCTCCTCCCACAATGATGGTGTGGGCCTGCAGCAGATGCCGGAGGAAGGTGAAACGCTGCCGATGCGCATGAATCGAGAACACACGATGCTGCTCTTCGGTCAGATGCGGCTGTGACGATGCCACCGTGCACCGTTCCCGCGGAAGCTCGGCAAGGCAGCGGCTGAGCAGCAGCTCATCGCCCAGGTTTTGCTGCCCGTAGGCACCTGTCAGCAGAATAGCCGTCCGGTGTGCCGCGCGTGCCAGCGATCGCTCGTAGGTCTGCACGGTTGAGCGGGCGACTGCATCCCACTGGTGCGCGTTTCTCAATGTCTGGAGCGGGATGGTCAGTGCCTCCCGTTCGGGTGCCGAGAGTGCGGCGAATGCATTGAGTTTTTCTGTCAGCGCTCCATCCCGCAGTGCAAAGAGCAGGCTGTCGTAGGGGACGATCGGCCGCAGCTCTTCCGATGCCAGGAAGGGTGTCTGGCTTCCGATGGCGTAGGAGAGCGGGCCGCTGGATGCGAAGCAGAGCCGGTAGGGCAGCACAAGGCAATCAATCAGCCGGAAGTACTGACCCACCCGATCGTCGTGCACTGCTCCATGCCAGATCACCCGTCCGGGGGCGGTTTTTTCCGCCAGCTGCCTGAGGCCGTTGACGTAGGACTGATAGGATTTCTTTTCGGCATGCGCTTCGGCCGGCAGGCCCCCGATCAACAGAACGCTCTGCGGAAACTTCAGCACGTGTTTTCCGAACTCCTCGAGCAGGAATTCAATGCCTTTATACCCGGTGAAATACCCGAAAAATCCAAAGATCGTTCCTGCGTCCTTTGGAATATGAAACTGCCGCAAGAGCTCAGCGCGGTCGCAGGATAAAGCGGCCATGGTCGGATCCTCCACTCCATGCGGGATCACGGTGATGTGTTCCGCCGGGATGGCATAGTCCTGTACCAGCACCTCCCTGAACAGATCGTTATGGACGATGATGGACGGGGCCAAGAAGCCGAGCAGCCGGAAGAAGATCCGATAGCCCCAGCGGATGAAGACCGGAGGAATGTGCGTGTGATGCATCTGTGCGAACAGGGCATTCACCTGCGTCGGTCGGACGACATGGTGCAGAGTGACGACGGGTGTGGTGACGAAGCGCGCGAGTCCGATGAAGAGCGGGAACAACAGCAGGCTCAGCGGTCCGCCGTACAAGTGCGTTTCGTGCTGAAAGTGCACGAGATCGAAATGGCGTTGCCGGATGATCCGCAGGAGCCTCAAAAATCCCAGGCTGTTGCCGCGGAAACAGCGTTCAATGCGTATGGGGGGCGAGGGGAGGAGTTCAGTGGCGGGCAGGTCCGCGCGGCCTGAGGGCATTCTCTTGTGACTGCTGAGGATCGTCAGTGTCCAGGAGTGCGGGACTGCATTGTGGATGTGCGAGAGCAGGTGCATGGCATACGCCGTCATCGCGTTCACGGACGTGCGCGCCGGTCCCCACTCAAAGCCGGGAGAAACGAAGGCAATGTTGAGGGAATGGGAGGGGGTGTTCTGCACAAGAAGTGAAGTGAGTGTTATCTACTAATTTTACACCAATTGGCGATTTAATGCAATATTCTTCAAAGGCGCGAAACGGTCAGGAAGCAGAATTCCCCGATGGTCACGGGGCGGATTATTCAATCCACTGATCGTGTCTGAGGAGGTAGGCGGCACGGTAGAGGTCGCCCTTGGAAGGGGGAGACGAGAGGAGTTTTTCGGCAGTGAGCGCGAGATGCTCTTTATCCACGATGGCATCTTTCACCGCGGTTGCATGCAGAGCAGCTTCGTTTGGACCGCTCTTCAATTCGGGATGCAGTGCAAGCACGAGGTCGCGATAGGTGATTTTTGGTTCTTCTTCCGAAGAGAAGAGGCGCAGGATTTTCGTATCCTGACTGTCGACGGGTTTTTCCGGCAATACCTTATAATCCATTGTTGCCATGGATTGCGGGTAAATCCCGTCGGTCAGGAAGACCTGTGGGATGAGGAGACCTTCTGCGATGAGATGCTGCACGGGCTTGCGCAGAGCCTGTGTGATGGCATCGGAAATGGGATAGATCACGACCCCATAATCGATCAGGCTGTGCTGGAAAGCGAGCAGCACAGATCCGGTCAGGGCCTGCGGTTCCATCTGATGGTTCAGACAGTAGGAAAGCAGATGGCCCACTGTCTGGCCGATGGACAATTCATTGACATGAATGCGGTAGAGGCCATTGGCGATCTGACTCGTTCCGATGTTGTGAGAAGCCGGGAAGAGATGGGTGTTCTCTGCAGGGAGCAAGGCACTGAGAGGGACCTCGGAGGGCTTGGCGAAGGGATATTCCCACATGCCCCTGATGAGCGCGAGAGCGTTCGGGGAATACTGCTTTTCCATTTCGGTGGCGAGCGGTTTCACAGCTGCGAAGTACTCGGTTGGAGAAATAAACGCATGCAGATCCATGCCGTACCCCGCTTCGGCCAGCGCATCGGGGAAGAGCACGGGACTCTGCTGTTCGAGAACGCAGAACTGTTTTTGTGCGTTGACGGGTCGGCACAGTTCTGGGCAGCCCGTGGGGGGACATGGCTCAATAGAAGCTCCGATGTCACTTTGCGTGATCATGCGCTTCGTCACCATGCGCCTTCCCTCCCGTGCGTAGGGTTTCGGCGGGAACATGCTCAAGGTGTCCTCAAAGAGGCCAATGACCGGATGCACACGTTTGGTGGTGCAGAGGGGATGCTGCGGATCGCAGTTGAGATTATTTTGGACGAGTGCGGAGTCGTAGAGCATCCAGTAGGCATAGGCTGCAGAGAGCGCGCGCGAGCTCTGCACAACCTCGGGACTGTCGATGCGCTCTGCCTGAAAGCCGGCGTAGTCATTCGAAGGGTTCACCACCAGCGAGATGCCGAGTGTGTCGCGACCGATGAAGGTGGGGAGCAGATCCTTGGGTTTTCCGGCAAGAACATTCGCACCGCTCACAATATTGCGGAAAGGGAAGAGGGGCAGCACATTCCCCTTTGTGCCCAGCAGGGGATGATGCACCATGGCAAAAGACCAGGCATCCTGGAGGTTCGGAATCTCGCGGTAGAGATGAAGACCGAGCGATGCCTGGGTGAACGAGGGGGGGAAACTGAGCGTGAGGGGATTACCGTTACTCACCAGTGTCCCGGCCACGAGGCGGCGGTCCGCAGTCGTGGATGCCTGCGGGAGTGACAGCGTCTGCAGGGACGATCCGCTCCCCAATGAAGCGCTGATCTGCGCCGGTTCCATGGGTCCTCCGGCAATGGTCATGCGATAGTAGCCGGGGGACAGAGAGGGCAGCGTGAGGGTGGGGGCGGCGCCTGCGAGGGTTCCGGACCACCGATAGGTGTCGACATTGGTGTTTGGTACGGCCAAAAGAGCGAATCCTGTTTCCTTGAGAGCAAGCGTGGTACTGCCATCGAGGAACAGCTTGCCCAGGTACTGGAATTGATTCCGTGTGATGGAGGAAGTGACACTCTCATCCGGTGAACCGGGGCGCAGCACCGTATGGGAAATCGAAGAGGATGGAGCGCCTTCCCCCCAGAGATCATAGACACCTTCGTCATGTGACAGATCGACGGATAACTTTTTCGTCGGAGAATCGGTGAAGAGGGCGGCCGAGCTGTTCATGGCATCTGCAGACCAGTGAAAAGGACTCCAGGAGGACACCCCCTTCGGAAGCGCGATGCGCAGGCGATACGTGGCCCCCTTGTGCAGAGTGGCCGAAAAAACCGGTTGGGGGTTTCGGGTGTTGGATTGGGCGACGAATGCCAGCGATTTGAGCAGCTGTTCCGGCTGATCCTGCCAGAGTTCCAGTTGCCGCCACTGCGTATCCGTTGTTTCGATGGAGAAAATGGTGGCGCCATCCTCAAGGGCGGTGAAGGTCCATTCTCTGGCCGGGGTGTCAGAGTTTCTGAGGATAGAAGAGGACAGCAGCGCCTCCGGCCGAATTTCCGCATACGCCGAGCCGCTGGAAAATTGCATCGGCGCAAGATTGAACTCCGTGGGGATCATGACGATGGCAGAGAGCTTTGCGCGGATGTCCGGCACGAGGGAGAGAATCGGTCTCTCCCTGAGAGAGACATGTGGAATGCGTATCGTCGTGGGCGTGGCCTCGAACGCCGTGACTTGCTTTCCGTTGATCGAAGGGGCCTCGGATACGGGAAGATCGGATCCCGTCAGGTAGATATCGGCATACACGAACGGGACATCGTAGTGTACGAGCGGGATGTCCCACGCCTGTGGTTTTTGCAGGACGACGGGGGCGGCGCGCATATTTTTCTGCACCAGGAGCACGCCCTCCACCCGCGGATCCCCCGAAACGGTGGCCACCGTGAGCGTGGCCGCATACGCGCGGGAAAGCGGAAAACTCCCAAGGGAAACGGGTTCCCGTTCTGCCCCGAAGGCAAGCAGCCGCGAGAGGGGGGCGTCGGGCCAGAGGGGCGAAGCGACGGTGGCGTGAACGGAACCGCTGCCATGCTGGACGAGGTAGACATCGTACGTATCGAAAAATTCCGGAGCGAGAACCATGCGTGCCTGGCAGGCATCCGACCCCATGCGGTAGACCTGCGCACCGGCAATCAGGCTTTGCACGTCCGTAGCGGGACTCAGGCAGCCGTTGCCCTCAGGAGGGATGGGGATAAATGTTCCCGGATAGCCGTGATCCAGCAGCGCGAAGGGCGATGTCACCGCCTGCACGCGATTTCCGACGCCTCCCAATTTTTTGTTATTCACCGTTGTGCCCGAAACGAATGCATCGCGCACCGCCTGTGGCAGGGCGAACTGCTCGCCTGTTTCCTCTGTCGTGTCCATGCCCAGACGGAACGGAGTCTGCGTTTGTTCATAGAGGCGGCCGGTCATGGTGCCGTCCACAAGGTAGTGGAATCGCACGGGCTTCTGTTCGCCGCTCAGGGTATCCGTCAATGTTGCTGCGTACCACTGGCCGTTTTTTTTCTTGAAGTCGGAGATGGTGTGACCGGTGAGCAGGGTGATACGGCTGTTCTTGCGGATGCGTTCCAGAAAGAAAGCGGAAATATCGTCCGCCGTGCTTCCAATGCGGCCCACCTGGGGCAGGCCCAGTCCGGCATGGTAGCTGTCGGAATTTCCCGAGCGTGCCCAGAGAAACTTCTGCAAATCCGCATAGAGACCCCAGTTTTCCCATCCTTTGCCCACATCGTCGAATGCACTCATGCCCGATTCGACCGCCTGTCCGCCCACGGTGTGTTCATCCGTTGCCAGAATGACGTTTGCCCCCTGTTCGGCCGCGATGATCGCGGCGCTCGTTCCGCCCAGACTGGAACCAAAGATCAGAATGTCAGTCTGGACGAAATCCCCCGACGGTTCCTGATCCCTGATGATCAGGCTTCCGGCAATGCAGGCCGCCGTTAAAGGCAGCAACATCAGGATCAGAAGCGATTTGCGCGACAACGAATTCACGCGCGTAGCCTACCAATGTCTGTCGACCATGGCTATCTGCCGGCGTGTGGGCACGCCGAACGACGATGCAACGCGCTCAATGTGTTGTATGGTATTTTTCCATGCCCGATCCCTGTAGGATGGGAACGATGGATGCAATGCCAAGCGTGCAGAGTCCGGTATCCTTCCCGCTGCAGGATCATTTCCGTACGTCGGTTCGTCCGGTGCTGTTGGCGCTGCTGTGCGGCGTACTGATCGTGATGTATCAGGTCGGTTGTTCGGTGCTGATCGCGAAGCAGCCCGTCCTCTCGGAGGCGTACCGGGCAATGGGGCTGGGGTATGACAGCAATTGGTATGCCGGCATCATGAGTGTCGGCTATTCCGCAGAGCATGGGCTCAAAAAAATCGCCAATGTTGCCTTCATGCCGGGCTATCCGCTTCTCGCCCGTCCACTCTTCCAGCTGCTCAGTCAGCCAGTATTTGCAGAGATCATCATGTACCCAACGCAGATCGCCCTTCTTCTGACTGCGCAACTGTGCGCGGTTGTTGCCTGGATGCTGCTCATCCTCCTCATGCGTCGTTTTGGCGTTTCTCCCTGGCTCATCGCTCTCTCCATTCTGATGATTCTCGCACAGCCGTTCTCGTTCATCATGGTGTGGGGCTATTCCGAATCGCTGTTTCTCGCGGCGGTGACCGGACTCCTCTTGTGCCTGACGAAACCTGCAGGGCTGCGGGTTGGATTGATTGCGCAGGGGTGTGCTTTTGTCGCAAGCGCGACGCGGATGCACAGTCTCGTGCTTCTGGTCATTCCGTTGATGATTGGTTCCGCGAGCGTATGGAACGATCCTCTGCGATTACAATGGCCGCGTAAATTGTGGTATTACGGTTCGATTGGCGTATCGGCGCTGACGGGCGCTGTCGTCTTTTTTTCCTACCTCTACTGGAAATTCGGAGACTGGTTGCTGTACTTCCACGCTCAAATAGAGGGTTGGGGACACGACGGTATCGGGTTTTTGGGGATTTTCAACTGGCGCATCTATCGTCCATGGTGGCGCCTTTTTGTGACCAATTATGCCGAGGGGCTGTGGATTGATCTCACAGGCATCATCGTCCCAGTGTTCACGCTTGTGTGCCTGTCACTGTTCATCGGCTCTTTGGTGCTTGCATACAAAAAGCGTCCCGAGCCGTTCTCGGGAGCCGTTGCCGTGTTCGTCTTTGGGATGCTGTATCTCACCATTGTCGGGGTGGGCAAATTTCACGATTTCGGCTTCACCGCCGTCGGATTATCCCGCTACGAGTTTCCGATGATGTTTCTTCTGTTCCCGTTTGTCATCATTCAGATCCGGGCGCTCTTTCGTAAACCGTTCAATCTGTTTGCCTACGGCATTCTGGGTTGCACGGTGATTCCGCTGTTGCTGTACCACTTCTATGTTCTCAATCTCGCTGTGAATAACCATCTGGCTCTTTGATGCGGTTCGGTCTTCAGCAGGCAATCCGTTGCAGCCGGTGCCGGATACGCCAGCAGCGCAGCATCATGGCGAGGTTTTGAAAGCCGTCCCGGATGACATGAATATAGGTGTGGTGTCGGGTTCGTCTGTCCGGCCTGAGCGTAACGGGAATTTCTTTCACGCGCATGCCCATCATGGTGGCCCTGATGATCATTTCAGGGGCGAAGACGAAGTGCGGCGTATGTATGTGCATTCGGGAAAGGGCGGACTTCGTGAATGCACGAATACCGCAGTGATGGTCGAGGGCTTTTGTATGAAAGAGTGCATTGCCCATGCCCGTGAGCATCCGGTTGCCGACGAAGTGCAATGGCGACATGGCCCCTGCACGAATCCCTCCTTTGAATCTATTGCCGACTACCAGGTCATATCCATTCTTCAGTTCATGAACAAACTGGGGAATATAGGAAAAATCATAACTTCCATCGGGGTCACCCATAATGATGAAGGGCGCAGTTGCGCGCCTCACGCCGCCCTGAATCGCATTTCCATATCCGCGTTCCGGCACCCGCACGACGTGCGCACCCATGTGCCCGGCCACCATTCCCGTGCCATCGGAACTACGATTGTCCGCAACGATGATCTCTCCTCGAATGCCGTGCCGGTCCAATGTTTCGTTGATTTGGCGGATGGAGGCCGGAAGTGTTTCCACCTCGTTGAGGCACGGCAGGACAATCGAAACCTCCGGAGAATGCTTGGTGTGCATTTGTGAATATTATAACATATTTTTAAGTTTACTACAACATTGGACCGCCGACTGCTAACGTATCAGCGCCGGTCCGTAGATTGCAGGATCCGCAGACTGTCGGCCACAGAATGGCTCTGCCATCCGGGGAATGTTTGCCGGATTTTTTCACACAGGAGTCCGCCCTTGAGTGGACGTTTTGCGGCTTGTTTGAGGGCCGAAGTTGCTATGGGTTTCAAATGATCCTGTGGCAGATCAAAGGCCTTTGCAATAGCCTCCGCAAAAACAAATCGGCTCATGAGCTCCGGTCCTGCGACGTGGTAAATGCCGGTAGCTTTCCGTTCCGCGAGAAGGAAACTCGCCTCAGCCAGATCGGGTGCAAAGGTGGGTGTGCTCATCTGATCCGTAGGCACAACCCTGTCCTCGTCACGCTCGAGGGCATGGAGCACCTGGCAGAAGAAGTTTTTGCCCAGATCCTCCCACCCATACACCGTGGTCGTGCGGATGATGATGCTGGCAGGAAACTTTTCCGCGAGCAGACGTTCGATGTCCAGTTTCTGCCGACCATACTCGCTGAGGGGATGCGGGGTATCGGCTTCCCGGTACGGGCCAGCTGAGCCGTCGAACACGTAGTCTGATGAGTAGTAGATCAGGGGAATAGCCAAAGCGGTCGCCGCTGCAATCACGTGCGCGTTCCCTTCAACATTGGTGATGCGGGTTTCCTGCGGATGCAATTCACACTCATCGACGTTCGGATTGAAGGCCGTGAGAAAGAGGACATCCGGCCGCTCGGACCGGACCGTTTTCTCCACCTGCGGAGCATCTCTCATATCCAGCGCAATCAGGTCCTCTTGCTTATGGCCGATGGAGGTGCCCGCCATCTGCCAGCCGCGCTTTTGGCCGGATTGCATGAGGTGGGAGCCCACCAGTCCCGAAGCACCGACCACAAGAGCCTTCATGTGCTTTGGAATGTGAAGGGAGAGCGGAAATCGCCGAATGCCGGGAGCGAGCGGTCCCGATCGGAGACAATCGGCTTCTTGCTCGGCCAGGGGATATCCAGAGAATCGAAGCGTATCCCGGTGTCGGAGCGCTGGTCGTGTTCCTGCGAGGCACGATAGACGAGGACCGCTTCTGTACTCAAAACACAGAATCCGTGAGCCACGCCTTCGGGAATGTAGAGCTCATTCGCTGCTTCCGGACTCAGGCGAAACGTGTGGAATTTTCCGTAGGTTGGAGAGCCCTTGCGCAGGTCTACAATGACATCGAACACTTCGCCGTACGGGCAGTACACCATCTTCACCGTCGCGCCCGGAGGCGTCTGAACATGCAGGCCCCGGATGACATTCTTCTCGGAAGTAGAGTAGAACTCTTCGGGGAATTCCGTTTGCATACCCTTCTCCTTCAGCAGGTGCTTCAGGAAGGTCTTGCAGAATGTGCCGCGATTATCATGCAGGATGGGCGTCAGGATTTCGTAGCAGCCGGGCAGGGGACAAGGGCGGACTTCCATTATTGGCGTTGGGAAGCGCAAAGATCGGCGAGCGTCTTAGCCGTATAGGTCAGCATCGTTTCGGTGAGTCCGGGGTACAGCCCCACCCAGAAGGTTCTGTTCATGACACGATCGGCCACCGTGAGCTTGCCGATTTTCCGATAGGCAATGTTTTGGTACGCCGGCTGGCGGGTAATGTTGCCGGCGAAGAGTTGGCGTGTGCCGACCCCGCGGCGTTCCAGTTCCTGCAGGAACTCATTGAGCTTGATGCCGCACTCCTCCTTCACGGTGAGCGGGAATCCGAACCAGCTCGGGGAGCTGTCGGGGGTGGCTTCGGGCAACACGAAGTACTTTCCGAGCGGCTGCAGTGCCTTCGAAAGGAAAGCGAAGTTCTCGCACCGCCGCGCGACGAATTCATCCAGTTTCTTCAGTTGTGCGAGCCCGACGGCCGCCTGCATGTCCGTCACTTTCAGGCTGTAGCCCACGTGCGAGTAGATGTACTTGTGATCGTAGCCCTCCGGCAGCTCTCCCAGTTTCCAGCCGAAACGCTTGCCGCAGGTGTTGCAGGCTCCTGTCTTGCACCAGCAATCGCGGCCCCAGTCGCGGAAGGAGTTGATGATCCGGTTCAAGAGGTCGTCGTTGGTCAGAACGGCTCCACCCTCGCCCATAGTCATGTGGTGGGCCGGGTAGAAGCTGACGGTGGAGATGTGTCCGAACGTGCCCGTTTTCTTGCCATCATAGAGGCTGCCGACGGCATCGCAGTTATCCTCGATCACCCACAGGTCATGCGCGCGCGCGAACGCAAGAACCGCCTTCACATTGAAGGGATTCCCGAGCGTGTGGGCAATCATGATGGCGCGGGTCTTGGGCGAGAGAGCTGCCTCAAGCTGCGTGACGTCCACGTTGTACGTGGGGAGCGAGATATCCAGAAACACCGGCACAAGCTGGTTCTGGATGATGGGGTTGACCGTGGTGGGGAAGCCCGTGGCCACGGTGATCACCTCATCGCCCGGCTTCAGGCGCTTGTCGCCCAGCAGGTGCGACGTGAGGGAGGTCAGCGCCACCAGATTGGCCGACGAGCCGGAATTCACGATGGAACAGTGTTTGACGCCCATCCACTTGGCGAAGTCCCTCTCGAATGCATCCGCGAAGCGTCCCGTTGTCAGCCAGCAGTCGAGTGCGCTGTCCACGAGGGATTGTATCTCCTCCGCATCAAACACCTTGCCAGAGGGTGGCAGGTACGTCTTGCCCGCCACGAATTCCCGCTTCGGGAATGCGGCATCGTGATACTGCGAAACGAGCGCGAGGATCTCTGCGCGCAGTTTTGCTTTAGCGTCCTTGGGCGAAGTAGGCACGGTACCATGCTATCGTCTTCTTCAGTCCCTGCTCAAGGTCAAACTGCGGGGTCCACTGCAGAATCTTCCTGGCCTTGCCCGCATCGAGGTACTGTGCCTGGATCTCATGGTCCGCCTCATTGCGCACAATGGGCTTCAGCGACGATTTCATCACTTTCGCGATACGGCCGATCATTTCGAGGACTGTGAGGGGTTCTCCGTACGAGAGATTGAAGGCTTCGCCTTTCAGTTTTGGCTTCGCAGCGAGCATTTCCGCTGCCCGCATGTATCCGGCGGCTCCGTCTTCCACATAGAAGTAATCCCGAACGCATGTGCCGTCCGACCGGATGACCGGGCGCTCGCGACGCAGCAGAGAACGGATCACTCCGGGCACAAGGCGGTTCCAATTCAGATCCCCGCCGCCGAAGAAATTTCCACAGCGCATGATGACTACGGGGAGTGCATAGGTGGTTGCATAGCTCTGGGCGATCAGGTCGGCGCACGATTTGCTGACATCGTAGGGGTGCCTGCCCTGCAGGGGTGTTGATTCGTTGTACGGCAGCTTTTCCTGGTCCCCGTAGGCTTTGTCTGAAGAGGCAACGACGATCTGCTTCACGCACGGGCTCCTGTGGCAGGCTTCCATCAGTGTCCACGTCCCCCGGATGTTGCTCTCGAATGTGGAGATGGCGTTCCGATTGGCGATGGGGACAATGGTCTGCGCGGCGAGGTGCATAACGGTATCGATTTCGTACTCGCCCAAAACACGCTCCAAAAAGGTCTGATCACCGAGATCTCCCCGTACCACCGTCGTCTGTTCAATAGTGCCGGAGCTCACCAGATCAGATCCCGGAACCCAGTCGCGCACAAGACAGATGACCTGTGCCTCCGCTTCGAGCAGCTTCTTGACCAGCCACGAGCCCACGAGGCCGGTCGCTCCGGTCACGAGCACGGGCCGGTCACGCCAGAATGGAGTGTCCTTAGAGCGCGACATGAGGGTTTCCCCGGGAAGTGCGATGCTTTTTCTCCCAGACGGCCCACGGGGCTTTCTTCTTCCGCCAGAGCTCATTGAGCAGAACGTAATCGCGATACGTGTCCATGGAGTAGAAGAAGCCTTCATGCTTGTAGGCCACCAGTTCACCCTCTTTGGTCAGCTGCTCCAATGGGCCGTGCTCGAGCACGCAGGAGGGGTCGGTTTCGAGGTAATCGAAAACGCGTTTGTTGAACACGAAGAACCCCACACTGATCCAGCTGTGCATTTTGGGCTTCTCTTTGTACTTCGAGACGGTGCCGGTTTTGTCGAACTGCAGGAGGGCGAAGCGGGAGGCGGGGTTCACGGTCGTGACCGTGGCCAGCTTGCCGTGTGCGCGGTGAAAGGCGATGAGCTTGTGAATATCGATATCGGCGAGACCGTCGCCGTAGGTCACGATGAAGAGGTCATCATCGATGTACTTTTCTGTCTGCTTGATACGCGATCCGCCCATGTTTTCATCACCCGTATCCAGGAGCGTGACGTTGAAATCATGCTCGTGCGGCGTGCCGTGGTACGTGATGTGATTTTGTTTGCCCAGCGAGATGGTGAAGTCGTTGTTCATTGCCTCGTAGTTCAAAAAGTAATCCCGGATCATTTCTCCGCGATACCCGAGACAGCAGAGAAAATCCTTCTGCCCGTAGTGGGCGAAGAGTTTCATAATGTGCCAGAGGATCGGTTTTCCTCCCACAGGAACGAGAGGCTTCGGACGATACTCTGTCTCTTCGCGCAGACGCGTGCCTTTGCCTCCGCACAGGATGACCACTTTCATGGATGGAAGGGGAGTTGATATTCTTAAGTATTATACAACTATTTACTACTTTTGAATAGTACCTGTTGCCCCCCCATGCCAGGCGCACTGCTTTGGCTCCCGGGTTGTTTTAAGAGCATAATCGTTGCATCCACATATGCTTGATGGCAAAAAAATCATCGTCGTGATGCCAGCCCGGAATGTTGCGAAAACTCTCGAGCAGACCGTCGCCTCCATGCCGCCGAATATTGCAGATGCGATCATACTCGTGGATAACCGCAGTCACGACAGCACCTGCGAGATCGCCGAGCGTCTGGGGCTTGCCGTCATCCGTCACGACCGCGACAGGGGATATGGAGGAAGCCAGAAGACTTGTTACCGCGAGGCGCTCAGGTTAGGCGCCGATGTCGTCGTCATGCTCCATCCCGACGGGCAGTACCCGCCGGGGAAACTGATCGATGTCACCAGGCTGGTGACTTCGGGGGCATGTGCTCTCGGACTGGGCTCGCGCATCCTCGGCGGCGGGGCAATGGGGCGCGGCATGCCGCTGTACAAATACGCAGCGAACCGTTTCCTCACGCACTTCGAGAATCTGTGTCTGGGTCTGCACTTATCGGAATACCACACTGGCTACCGCGCGTTCTCGCGGGAGTTTCTCCTCCGTGTTCCCTTCATGAAGAACAGTGATGATTATATCTTCGACAACCAGATCATTGCCCAAGCCGCCGCATTCGGATTTCGCATCGCCGAGGTGAGCACTCCCACGGTGTATACCGATGTCTCGACGTCGGTTCCGCTGTGGGGGAGCATTGTGTACGGATTCGGCGTGCTGTGGACGAGTATGCGGTTCCTCCTGCACAAATGGCACATTGTGCGGTTGGATCTCTTCATGTTCGATCACCATTCCATTTGAAATAGGCGAAGCAAAGAGGATCCTCTGTTTGCATGAATAAAAAACAAGAAAACGTGAACGAGCATCATTGTTTTGCTTTGATGGGGATTTCTGAGAAGGTGTTTTCTTTTATAGGCATCGATGCGCTGCAAAGGAAACACATCCTTTCAGCACGTGTGAGATTTGGACCAAATGTTGTTGCGAAGGGGGAAGACATAGTTGGATTGGCGATGCCTCTCAGATGGAGAGCATTCTCGTAGAGGTCGGCGTTCAAAACGGTGAGGAACGCTCCCGTCACGCCACAAAATTGATGGTTTCTTGAAAGATAATGTTGAGGAAGAGCTGGAGCCCCAACGAACCTATGGAAGCGATGATAACCAGAGCCAATAGAATTCTCTTGATCAAGGCAGAGCTCAGAGAAAGGGAGGAAGCTGCGTGGGCAAAGATGAGGAGGAGGACGACATAGACCACCAGTCCATAGCGCAACATACCTCCGAAAAAGACAGTATTACCCAGCTGTATTCCGCATGCAGCAATAGAACCAAAAAACAGGAGAATAGCTGTCAGGTAGAACGGGACACGTGCAGAAAACAAAGATGGAATAGATTTTGTCTTGATGAATAATTCAAGGCCTAGGAGCAGGAATAGCATTTCGAAGAGAAAAGGGACCGACAAGCGATTCAGATCACCGATGAACCACGCTATTCTGTCGAGGTTAGGCGGAAACATCAGGAAGATATGCCAATCCAGAAAGAGTTGGATACTTGGCGAATGTTGCCATCCGAGAAATTGGCTCTGGAAGTACAAATTCCATTGTCCGAAGGTGGATGACAGGAAACCGAAGAAGGACAGCGCGCCCAAAGAAAAAATGAGAGAGGAGCCGAGAGCGGGAATCCAAAGAGAAAGTTTGTTCCAGAGTGAGCGGTCGTATCTGATCATGATCAACGCATAGGTGGCAGGGAGAATGGAGAGGGGGAGGCCAAGCAATCGTGTCGCCGAAAGGATAAAACCATGTATGCTCGCGAGGAGCCACCGGGGACGCTGTGTATCGGTGAGCCAGTACAGTGCTCCCAAGAGGGAGAAAGTGAAGAGGGATTCTGAATAGCCCTTGACAAAGTAGAATGCAGAGGGAAAAGAAAAGAGGGCAAGAACACAGGTGAACGTGAGACTCGGCGGCGTTTTCCATCGTCGCAGAAAGAGCAGAAAGTACATCCACATCCCAATGCAGGTTGCTTGGGCGGCAATATTCAGGGCGTATTGGGTATCGACAGGCAGCACAAGCGATACCAATTTTGCTAGCACAGGATATCCAGGGAAGAATCCAGTGGCATTCATTGGTCGTGCAGGAGAGAACGAATATCCCTCTTTGGCGATGCTCGCGTAGAAATTGCTGTCGTTCGTCTCCGCAAAGGCATGATAGGCTGAAATCTTGGTGTCAATTGGTCTGACTACGATGATGCAGATCACAACTTGGAGAAGAGTCAGGATAATGCTCCCTATGACGATGGAGAGGAATGAGAACGAGTAGTGTTCGGATGAGTGGATATCCTGAGGGGAGGGCAGCCTGGATGGTTCGGGAGGGGTGATCATGTATTGTCATGACAATACTAACACAGTGCAGAGATGATATTTGAAACCTCATCAGCTTCAAAAACTCGCCCTCCTCAGGCACCTCTCCCTCCAAGTTTCCTGCTCACCGAGGAACTCACGGATTCGCCCCCCGTTCCTTGATGATCGTTTTGGCCTGTTCCCGGCTCAGCGTGCATTGGTCTGTCTTTCAGGCCGGAGGGGACTAATTGTGCAGTGCTCAATGACCAGGGTTCCTCCTCCCACGCCGTATCCGCTGAGGCCCGGTTGAGCCGGCAGGTTTTTTCCATCATTGGTCAGCAGGTACGTTCCTCCCTGCACCGTGGGCGGGGCTGCAAGGGAAACCGTCGCAATGGGGGTTTTTTGATGCGGTTCCGCGATGCTCGCCACGATGGCATACCCATTGGGAACCGTACGGACAGCGACGTCGCACACGTACTTCCGTCCGTCCTCGGCGATGATGGGCTGGCGATGGGTCAGCGCTGCTGTCGACGGCGGGGGCTTCGGCCCGCAGAGGAGCGGTGCGGAAGACGTATCAAATCCCGACCGGTAGAACCCAGTCCCGCCGCGCCACATATCCTCGTGCATATTCGCGCCCCAGTACAACGTGAGGTTTCTCCCGTTGGGCAGCGGGACGATGATCGCGACCGGGCCGCGGGTTTCACCTTCCTTTCGGCCTTCCGCCGTGTACGAGAAGGTCACGCGGAGGTGGTACTGTCCGGACTGGATCAATTTCATGGCTTCGGGAGGAGCCGTAAAGTTCAGGCTCGACACCCATGCACGGTGTCCGGATGTCGATCGCAGTTTTCCATCCTGCGTCACGCCCCAGTCCGGACGGATGATTTTTCCTGTCTTCAGGAGGGCGGCCGCGTCTGCTCCCAGCAGGTCGACCGTACCGGCCGGGAGAACGTCCGGGACATTGGTATGCACGTTGTCCGGGGTCTGCGTTGCCGTGGCGGCGGCGTTCGCCTGGAGCGATCCGCGGAAAAACGGCGGCACGGATGGATGACTCTTGGCCAGTTCCTGCAGCAAATCCTGGATGCCTGCAGTGAGCACCATAGAATCCGCCTTGGGCGCGGCAAGTTCCAGACATTGCATGGCCATGGCCACGGAGCCGGGTCCCGTCTCTGTCGCGGTGATGTCTTTTGCAAGCTGCAGCAGCTCGGCGGCGTTGAGCGATGCACGGCGATCCACACGTTGTCCCAGACCGCGGAGAGCCGGATCATTCGATGCCTGCAGGGCGGAGGTGAAGGACCAGTCTCCCTCCTTGAAACAGCGATACACGCCCACTGCCCGGTTCGCCTCGGGGTTGTCGGGGTGCTCTGCAAGCGTCTTCAGATGCTCTGCGATGGCCGCCTCGTCATAGGCTTTCTGGAGTTGGCTCACGACACGGAGGATGTCGAGACATTCCTTCCGGTGCGCCGACGGGCGGTCCTTCATGGCGGCAATAAATTTCTTGGCCTCGTCGAATGCATCGCGGGCGCACAGGCCCCGGATCACGCTCGAAGCGCCGGTCATCACCGGTGCCACATTGCCTCCCTTTTGCATGGAGGCCTTCCGGACTGCTTCCATGCTCTCTTCCATCACCAAGTCGTCGACGGCGAAGTGCGCCTTCTTTTCTGCCAGCACGGCCATCACCTGACTGAGGTCGCGTTCGGCACGCGCTTTCCTGAGTGCGATATCCAGTAATATCCACTGTTCGACAGGCTTCCTGGATTGCCGTGCCTGCTCGATCAGCTGTTGCACGGTCTGTTTGGCGAGCGTCGGGCTTTGCAAAAGATCGCGGTACGACTCCAGATCTTCCTGCGTGGGGGCGGCGGAGCGGGCCGGCGCTGCGCGTTCTGAGCGGGCGGGCTGTTCCACTGACTCTGCTGCAGCGGCAGGAGCCGCGGGAGCAGTGGTTTCGTGTGCCTGCGGCGCGGCGGGCGGAGGGGGATTCGCAGGAGCTTCCGCCACGGCGGGAGGGGTCGGAGCAGACGGTTTCGGCGTGGGCGGCGTGGGGGGATCCACGGCGGCTTTCGGCGGTGCGGGAAGAGCAGCGGGACCCTGATTGAGCTCGGGGGCGTTTTCCGCAAGGTTGAGTTCCGCAGGAGTCGCCGGTTGCTCGGGGGGTGTTTCGCCGTTCTTAGACAAGCCGAAGAGTGCGGCTGCCCCTCCCAGGACTCCCGCAGCGGTCACGGCAATCCAGTGCTTGCGATTCATCCCTGCCCCCATGCGTGAAAATAGGCTCTGGGGAGGCGCCTCGGTGCGTGGCGACACGGCCGCCGGGACCACGTCCGCGAGCGCGTTATGCGTCGTGTGCGAGATCAGGAGCGACGGGCGCTTGTGACGAATTTTATCGTCGTACTTTTCTCGTTTCGCAGCATCGAGCAGGCACGTCTTCGCATCTGCGACGATTTGCTTCACTCTTTGAGCGGCAGCGGCATGCGGACCTGTGAGGTGCCGTTCGAGATATTTCAGACGGTCCTCCGCGGCGGCTTCGATGGTGTGGCCGTCCCTTTCCCCCGGATCGACCCCCAGCACCGTGTAAAATGTGTGGGCATCCGGAGGGACACCGAACCATTCCAGCAGCGGGTCAAAGCCATTACCATTTCCAGGGTGCGGCGCTTCCTCCGAATGGTGGTGGGTCGAAGCCATCGGAGATACAGCTTCCTACCGGAGGGCAGAATTGTCAAGTTATCTGCACATGGCGTGTTCTGTGTGCTTGTAGATGGGTGAAAAGCGTTTCATGGGCAGAAAAAGACAGCCGGCCTTGGCCCTTCCAGGACGTGAACGCGTCTCTCATTCCCATCGATATCCTTCAGAGCATCTTCAGAAATTCCTTCTCTTCGATCATCTTCACTCCCAGTTTTTGAGCATCATCCGCCTTGCTCCCCGGTTCCGCGCCCACGAGTACGTAATCGGTCTTTTTGCTCACGGAGGAGCTCACCTTGCCGCCCCGTTCCTTGATGAGCGACTTCGCCTGCTCGCGGCTCAAGGTCGGGAGCGTACCCGTGAGCACGAACGTCTTGCCGGCGAATATCTGGGGTGCGTGGCTGCCCTCCGGCTGCAGGGCGAGCAGGTCCGCCTGACCGAACTTGTGCAGCAGGTCACGATTGTCCTCATCCGCTATCCACTCCTTCAGAGCATCCGCCACCACCGGGCCGATGCCGTCTAAGGCGGAAATTTCCTCGTGCGAGATCTTCTGGAGCGTTGTGACGATGCTTTCCATCGTGATGCCGTGCAGTTTCACCTTTTTGCGTCCCTCCCCGAAGAGGGAGGTCTGCGGTCCCACGGCTTCCGTCACCTCCACCTCTTTCTTCTCGGCCGGCCAGTGGATGCGGCGTGAGAGGATTTCGGCGATCTCGCGCCCGATGTGCCGGATGCCGAGCGCAAAGAGGAACCGTTCCAGGGGAACGTGCCGGGCCCGCTCAATCGACTCCATCAGATTGGTTGCCTTCTTCTCTTTGAAGAGCGGCAGGCCCATCAGATCCTCCGCCGCGAGCGAGAAGATATCCGCCGGATCCGTGATCAGGCCTTCTTCAAGCAGCAGCTCCACCGTTTCTTTGCCGAGACCTTCGATATTCATGGCATGGCGCGAGGCGAAGTGCTCGATACGCTCCTGCCGCGCGGCCGCGCACTTGGGATTGGGGCAGCGGTGCACCACTTCGCCCTCCGGTCGTTCCAGATTTGAACCGCAGCTGGGGCAGTGTTTGGGATAGTGAAAGGGCTTGGTGCCGTGCGGGCGCAGGTTCTTCAGCACTTCCACGACCTCGGGGATGACGTCGCCGGCCTTCTGGATCACCACGGTGTCTCCGATGCGCACGTCCTGCCGCTCGATCTCATCCGCATTGTGCAGGGTCGCGCGGGCGACGGTCGAGCCCGAGACCAGGGTCGGGGTCAGGTGCGCAACGGGCGTGATGGCGCCGGTGCGGCCCACCTGCAGTTGGATATCCAGTATGCGCGCCGTCTTCTGCTCTGCGGGGAATTTGTACGCGCGTGCCCAGCGCGGCGCCTTGGCCGTGGAGCCGAGATCCTTCTGCATGCGGCGGTCATTCACCTTGATGACGATTCCGTCGATGTCGAACGGAAGCTGCTCGCGCTCTTTCTTCCATCCGTCAAAGACCTTCTGAATCGCCTCGATCGAGGTGCACATCTTGTACCCCTGATGAATGGGGAATCCCTTTTCGAGCAGGAATTCCATCAGTTCCTTCTGCGCCAAAATGCCGAGGGCGTCGGCGCCCTGCGGATCCAACGCATAGCAGAAGATGCTCAGGTCCCGCTCCGCCGTCACCTGGGGGTCCAATTGGCGCACGCTGCCCGCGGCGGCGTTTCTGGGATTGGCGAATTTTTCGGCATCCGGCAGATCCTTATTGAGATGCTTCAGCGCCGCTTTCGTCATGTACACCTCGCCCGAGATCTCGAGATACCTGGGCAGCTTGTCATCCTCCTGCACCGCAAAGCTCAAAGGCAACGCCTCGACCGTCCGCACCGTGTGGGTGACATCCTCCCCTTCGATGCCGTTTCCCCGTGTGAGTGCGCGGAGCAGACGATACGTGCCGTCCTTTCGCTCGTAGACGAGAGAAATATTCAGGCCGTCGATCTTGAGCTCCACGATGCACTCGAACTGCTCTTGGTCTTTACCGAGAGCTCGGCGCATCTGGTCCATCCAGTCTTCCATCTCTTCCCGGCTAAAGGCATCCTGCAACGATTCCTTGGGCGACAGGTGCCGCACTTTGGGGAGTCTGCCGTCCAACGGGGCGCCCACGCGCTGGGTGGGGGAATCGGGCGTCACGAGATCGGGATATTCCTTTTCCAGAGCGATCAGCTCCTGCTTGAGCGCGTCGCGCACATCTTCGCTGGCTTTGGGCTTGTTCTCGATGAAGTACGCCCGATTGAGCCGCCAGATTTCCTCCTTCAATTTCCCGATGCGGGCGGCTGCGGCGCGCTTTTCCATGCGGGCATTGTACGGAGATTTGAGAAGTTGTTGAAGGTAGGAAGGCCTGAGAAGTTTTGGAGGGACAACCTTTGGAGCCTCCCTAACTTCTATAGCCTCCCATACTTCCCGATCTGTCAATTGCAATCCTACTATGATGAGCAAAGATGCCCGCGACATTTGATTCCACACTCATTGCTCACTTTTTTATGATGATGACCGACGACATTCTGGCAACACTCGAAAAAATTGATCATCAGATCGTGCGGCTGATCGCAGACCGCCGCGACCTCGTGGCACAGGTGCCGGGGGGTCTCAGTACCGACCAGGAAGTGGAGGCCATGAGTCTGTGGATCGATGAGGCCGTGGAGCGCGAGCTTCTGGAGGATCCCATGGAGAAGATGGGGAAGCTGATTAATCAGGTATGCAGGAAGAGAGGAGAATGACGAAGGTAAGGGAGGTAAAGAAGGTAATGAAGGTTTGGAAGGTAAAGAAGGTAAGGGAGGTAAGGAAGGTCAGGAAGGTTGGGCATGGGTGGCAGGGGATGAATGGCAGGAAAGTGAAAGTTTATGCACGAGAAATGACGCCCGGTTTACTGAATCAAGTAAAGCGTTGTATTGCTCGTCGGTCAGATAGTGCAGATCGTGAGAGAGTTCTAAGAAATAGTCGACCTCTGCCGCAGAGGCATAAGCACGGTTGTAGTAGAGCTGCCGATGCTTAGGACTTTCCATACGCGATCCCTCTGTAATTTGTGCCGCAATAGAGCTGGCAGCACGTCTCAACTGACTCGTGATACCAAAACGTTCTTCCTGTGGAAAAGACGTCGTTGTTCGGTAGATACCCAACGTGAGTTTATGGGCTTCTTGCCATGCCAGAAGTCTGCGAAAACCCTTTTGAAATTCGGTAATCATGTGTACGAACGTACACCTCATCAATGGGAATTTCAAATAGAAAACATCGTTTTCACCTTCCTTACTTTCCTTACCTTCCACGCTTTCAATACATTCATTTCCAACCTTCAACAAATATATAAATTATGTTATAATTACACAAACATGAAACTCACACCCCCAGAGGTCTTCGCGAAGGCGCAGGAGCAGCATGCATCCGACGTGCACGTGACTGCGGGCTATCCCATTCTGCTTCGCATCGATGGCGAACTCCATCCTCTTTCAGAAGAGAGGCTGACAGCGGAGGCCACCGAGGCGTTCATCCGTTCCGTGCTGGGAGCGGAGGCGTGGAAACGTCTGACACAGGACCGCGAGATCGATGTCTCGTTCGCGCTTCCCAGTGGCGTGCGGCTGCGCGTGAACTGCCATTTCGAGCGCGGGCAGCCGGGGCTGGTGGCGCGCTTGATTCCGTCCGAGATTCCCTCGCTCGCCGCCATCGGGCTCAATGGCATCGCCGAGCCGCTGTGTGCGCTCAAGGAAGGGCTGATCCTCTTCACGGGTCCCACAGGGTCCGGCAAATCCACCTCGCTGGCCGCCATGATCCAGTACATCAACGGGCTGCGTGCCGCGAGTATCGTGACGCTGGAGGATCCGATTGAATTCGTCCTGCCCGTCGGCAAGTGCGTCATCCGCCAGCGGGAACTGAATAGCGACTTCCTTTCCTTCCCCGAGGCCCTCAGACACGTGCTCCGTCAGGATCCCAACGTGATCATGGTGGGCGAGATGCGCGATCTCGAGACGATTGCAGCCACGCTCACGCTGGCCGAGACGGGCCACCTGATCCTCGCGACCCTTCACACGCCCAACGCGGTGCAGGCCATCGACCGCATCGTGGACGTGTTCCCGCCGCACCAGCAGGCACAGGTGCGATCCCAGCTCTCGCTGTCGCTCAAGGCCGTGATCGCGCAGAAGCTCTTACCACAGAAAGGAGGGGGCAGGGTGGCCGTGCGCGAGATCCTCGTCAATACGCCGGCCGTGGCCAACATCATCCGCGATCACCGCTTACAGGAGCTGCCTTCGGTGCTGCAGACGGGTGCGGCCGTGGGCATGCGGACATTCGCAAAGGATGCGGAGCGGATGGTGAAAGAGGGATTGATTACGAAAGAAGTGGCGGAGGGGATGTGAGATTTCGTGGAAGGCAAACCTGCGGTTTTCCTTCCACGTACCATCCTTTCCCTTCAATGGTTGCGCTCCCCGCCCGTACCGAACGGTACGTTCGGGCGGGCAGCGCTGGGACCCGTCAGAGCCACCCAGCGCTTCGCGCGATTGTTTCATGTTAACCACGATGCAAATTCTTTAGAAGATGGGAGGACCGCGAGGAATTCCTCGAGGAGGGGTAGGAGTTCTTCCTTGTCTGCTTCAGAGGGCTCTTCTCCGGTGATACCCATCGTGTCGGAAAGACTTTCGATCTTTCCGGCGAGTGCGCAAAATTCCAGAAGGTTTGGGTGGAGAGGGCAACTTTTGGCGATGGCCCGAAAGCGGACTCCTCCGGCGTGGAAGGGGAGGAAAATGGTGGAGAATGACCCCTTGTCTGGCTGCATGAGGCTTACGATCGGCCGTCTCTGCTCCAGAGACTTCACTACTTCGGCAATTTCTCGTTGGCATTGTGTTTGCACAAACAGATGCTCGAACGCTTCGAGCAGACCTCGCTTGAACAGTTGTGCATTCTGCACATCCTCTGACGGAGGAGAAGACTCAGTCATCCAAGATAGTACGATAGCAAAATTTTGGGGGAGTGGCTGCAAGGCATCACTCCCCCGGGACGAATGGAGCACAGGTCAGTCCTGGTGCTGCTTGATCAGGTTGCCCTCGGCATCGAAGATGAAGTGGTAACCACCAATCTTCTGGTTCGAGACGATCTCGCCCGAACCACGGTCGTAGGTGAAGAAGCTCTCGTCGACATCTTCACGGACGATCTTACGCACCTTGGCCCTGATCCGATTCATCACCTGCCAGGGAACCGCCATTGGAAACCTCCATTCAGAAAAGGGAAAGAACGTATGGAGCGAAGTGCTCCAGAACCATGGTGAAACTCCTTATATTTTCCTGGTAGAGCATCCACGAGAGATGATCTCAATGAATATTGAAATATTGGCTCCACTAAGCCAAAACCAGACGTTCTATCCACCAGCAGAACGCCCCTGTCCTCAGGCGGTTGAATAAGGTACGCATAATACCGAAGATGTCCGAAGCGCTTTACATAGCCAAAAAATCGGGTAGAGTGCAGGTTTGCGTGACCGACCTCCCTGCCAGCATAGAGGCATATCTGATCGAAGCGGGATTCTCGCAGACCGAGATCATGGCGCTCAAAAAGCTCCTTGAGGGCGAAGCGCTCACGTTGCGCGAATTGGCTGCGAAAACGGGTAAATCCACGGGTGTCCTGGATCAGGCGGTGAAGAAGCTCCTCAGCCGCCGCATCCTCTGCCGCGAGACCGTGAACGACACACCCAAGATGATCATCAAATCGCTCGAGCCGATTTTGCAGTGGGTGAAGCGCGATACAGAAGAGAAGCTGGAGACGATGAAGAGCCGCGCCAGGAACTTCGAAACCTTCATCAATTCACTGAAGGTCGAGAACAAACGGCCCGAGATTTCGTACTTCGAAGGCGAAGAGGGGATCAAGAAGGCATACCTGAATCTGCTGGAGCTTCCGGTAAAGGAATTCCTGCACTACCGCCCCGTGACGACGAAGGAAGAGGAGGATCCCCTGCGCGAATTCCGCGTGCAGTACTTTCGCGGGCGCCATAAGCGCAGCATCTTCTCGCGGGTCCTTGCACCCAATACCCCTCTCGGACGCCGCTTTCAATCGCGCGATGCGTTCGAGTACCGCGAGACGCAGCTGCTCAAAGACGAGGAATTCCCCATCACCTTCGAAAAGATCATCGCCAACGGCACGGTGGCGTGTTTCAACCATGCGGAGCAGCGCGCGTGCTACCTCAAATATCCCGAGCTGGCGCATACCGAGCGGACGATGTTTGAGCTGCTGTGGCGCAGGGCAAAAGAGCCGCTGACCCAGTCACAAACCGTTTCGGTCATTGTGCCGCAGGGGGCCCAGCCGATAATTTCGATGAGCACGCGGTCACTCTCGAGCCTTCGCGAGTTCTTCTTGAGCAGGAAGAGCGTGTGGATCTTTTTGGCAGGCGCTGTGCTGGCTGCAGGGGTCACGTATGGGCTGTGGAGGCATAATATTTATCTCAATACTCAAAGACTCAAAGAGCAGGCAAAAGCCATTGCTGCTACGGCTGCTCCGGAATTTGTAGTTGAAGATATCAATAAAATTCACAAGGCATCTGATATGGAGACAGATTCCTACCAGCGAGTCTTCAAGAAGCTTAATGAAATTAGAAATAGTAATCCTTCTGTCCAATACTCATACATAATGAGGCTTATCGATAAAGATAGGGCGCTCTTCGAATTTGTTGCCGATGCTGACTCGAATTATGACTTTCCTGTACTAACCGATAGCAATCAAGATGGTGCGTTAGACGAAGCAGATGAAAATTCAGGTCCTGGAGTAGCATATGACGCCTCCCTCTCAAGGGGTCCAAGCCTCGAATCTCTAATAAGACCGATGGGTATTGATGCTTTTCCTGATCAATGGGGCTCGTGGATTTCGGGTTGGGCACCCATCAAAGACTCTGCAGGGAAAACAGTGGCAATATTTGGAGTGGATATCAAGGCAAGTGACATTGCTAATCTAACTTACCAATCATTCAAACCTCTCTATTATTTCTTTGGACTTTTCTTTTTCTTTGTTTTCATCCGCCTCGCGGCCTTCAATCGGCCGCTTTTCTTTGAGCTCCTAAAGTGGCTGCGATCAAGAGGGGTGCTGACAGTTTTGGGGGTGTGTGCGCTTATTGCGCTGGGGGTCACGTATGGGATGTATCGGTACACATTGGGCTTGATGAAGGAGCAGGTTGGGGAGAAGTTGATGGCCATTGCTTCTACGGCCGCGGCAGAAATCGAAGCGAAGGACTTGGAGCAGTTACGATACGCTCGGGATATGAAGAGACCGGAGTATCAGAAGGTGTTCAAGAAGCTCAATGAGATAAGGGATCTCAATGAGAATGTGAAGTGGGTATATGTCATGCGCCCAACGGAGGAGCCGACCATTTGGGAATTTGTGGTAGATGCGAATGCAAATTATTTCATCCCCTTATACGATAAAGATCTGAATAATAATGGCATTAATGACGAGGAGGATGAAAATGTGTCTCCTGGGGTGCGGTATGACACAACAGGACAAATACTATCAACTTCAGCATGGAGGAGACCCTTTTATGAAACTGCCTCTGATCAGTGGGGCATTGTCCTCTCCGGCGCAGCCCCCATTTTCAATTTATCCAATAAGCCAGTGGCTGTACTGGGAATAGACATGGTGATTACAGATTTCTATCGTTCAGTGCAGGAAAAATATGCCCCATTCATGTGGTTCCTTTCGACTCTTGGAGCTCTGATGATTGTGGGAGTGGGTTTTTCTTTCTGGAGACGGTGAGTCTAGCCGCCTTCTAAGGGTAATATTCTTGTAATTTTGTCCATATTAGCCTACTTTTTTCTACATGAAGAATATTCAGACATTACTCACTAGTCGTGCGTTTGTTGTTGTGGCACTTCTTGCATTTGCCCTACCTATTGTGTTGAGTTTCTATAAATATTACGTTTCAAAGAATTATAATTACATTGTTGAAGCGAAGTGCGACTCAACGAATGAAATATGCTACACGAGAGATTGTTCTAATCCAGATGATTGCCCACCAAACGGTCTATCAAGATACAAGCAGTACCTTATTAAAGCTTACGACTTTGCACAGTGCGCAGACAATTCCTGCGAGGAGGAATGTAATAAGGGCAAGATTCAATGCATCCCTATTCCATGTGGCAGTTCAGTTGGTGATGAATGTTCCAATCCACTACAATGAGTCAGGACATCGATTTAGATAAAATAAATATTAAAAAATTGG
>JAUSKD010000049.1 GCA_030647195.1 Candidatus Peribacter sp.
GCCCCCTCCTCCACCTCCGCCCCCTCCTCCACCTCCTCCACCTCCGCCCCCACCTCCCGGTGGGAAGATGACGGTGCTGTTGCTGATCCACTTGTTGCAGCTGGGCGGGCTTTTGTTGCCGTAGTATGTTCCGCCGCAGTCCTGACGTGTCATGCATTGACCGTCGTGTGCGACGATGGTGGCTTCGCCAGTGGTTGTGGCCGTGCCCCCGTACGTCGTGACCAGCTCAAAGTCATGCATGCAACAGATGACGGATTCTCCGGTCGTGAGGTCTGGTTGTTCATAGGTACCGCCGTTGTAATTGTCCGCGCAATCGGAGTTGTAGCTGCACGGACACTGACGTACGCCGGCATCGCCACCTGTCGTGGCGACCGTGCAGGAGAGCGCCTGACAGGTGTAGTGCTTGATCGGGCCAATGCTCGTCAGTGTGTCGAATAAGCAAGCGTAACCGTCCGCGCAATTGTATTGTCCTGCCCGCTGTCCTTCCGGTCTGTTGCATTCTCCGCCAGCAGCCACCTGTGCAGTGAGATCAGTTTTATTCCAGGAGGCAAACCACGAGAAGAGTCTGTCGAGTGCAGGAGGGAGGGACTCCTCGGCGCCTTGCGGCAATTGCGCGGTTTCCGTATTGCCGTCATCCGCCCGTTCTGGAGGGATGCAGCAGCAGTAACGCATGCCCATCATGCACATGCGGGTCACGGCATTATTGGTGAGTGGCGAGGTCATGCAGAATCCCTTCATGTAGCAACCGGGGAGGCACCACTGATCCGTGATCTGATCTTCCGGGACGGGGCACATGTGCTCGCATGCTCCGGGATTGTCGGGGTCGCACGACCCGCATCCGTCATCGAGGCAGGCCTGCGCTGTGGAATAGGTACCCCCCTGGCAATTCAAATCTGTAGGGGGAGAGGTGCCGTAGAATCCCTGGCAGGTCGATCCACCGAGGCAGCAGGCAAACTGCAGAGTGGGCATGGAGGGCATGGGCATGCACGCGCACGCCGGCGAGGGCATGCAAATCATATTGGGACCGCAGCTATTTGCCGTGCAGCAGGAAGAAGAGGAGCTCGGTGGCATCGGGCACCCCGGGCCCGGACACATACCCGGGCACCCCGGGCCGGGGCAGATCTGGCCAAGCAGGCGGTCCCCGAATACCCGCTGCTGTACGACGGACACCGCACACAGCAGGAGCAGGATGACGGTGAGCCACATCTCTCGGCGCTTCACAAGCAGGCATCGTACCATCTCACTCCCCCCATTTCACTGTGGAGTTTTTATCTGCAGATTGCGGAGGAATGTTCTGCGGTGGAGCGGGCAGGGGCCATGGATTCGGATCGCATCAAAATGTTCCGGCGTTCCGTATCCTTTGTGGAGCTTCCAGCCGTACTGCGGAAATGTCCTGTCCAGCTCCACCATCAGCCGGTCGCGCGTCACCTTCGCCACGATGGAAGCGGCCGCAATGCAGGGTTCGATATTGTCCCCGTCGATGATCGCGGTGTGCGGGTAATCGAACCAGAATTTGTCGCGGCCATCCACCAGCAGGTACGTGGGACGGCAGTGTGTCGCCACAACCTCCACTGCTTCCTGCATCGCTTTCTCGGTCGCGGGCAGGATGCCGAAGTGATCGATGAATGCCGCATCGACGATGCCGGCGCCGTACGCACAGTGTGCGGCGATCCAGGCGAATGCTTCCTCTCGCACATCCGGTGCCAGTTTCTTACTGTCGCGAATGAAGCGGGGCAGGGGAATCCCCGTCGGCAGGATGCAGGCCCCCGCCACTATCGGTCCGGCCAGTGCGCCCCTGCCTGCCTCATCAATGCCGGCAATGATGGCCGATGGGGAAGCTGCTCCGGGCATTTGACAAAAATACAATAATGTTTAAAATAACTCAGCTCATTCACAGAATACTGGAAGAACGGCGAATGGACACTGCTGCCGATTTGCACAGGTGTGTCTGTCCGCGGTTTTACCCCACAGGGGGGCGATCCTAGGTGTACGGAGACATCCCGCAATGTCCCAGCTCCTGCAGCCTTTGGTTCGTTTCTTCACGGAGGAAGACGGTTGGCAGCATCTTTCTGCCATCCTGATCGCCCTGGTCTTCTGTATCGTGGCGCATTGCTACGAAAAGTGGAAAGACCACTAGGGTGAAACCCGATCCGGAGTCATTCAGCCTCGCGCTGCGTGACTCCGTATTTTTGCGTGCGGAGAAGTTCCCGCGCAATCGCACGCTCGTTCCAGGGGATCTGTCCTTTCGCCGTCCACATGGTCGTGTCCGCGCCCTTGGCGCACAGAATCACGGCGTCACCCGGTGCTGCTTTCGAGAAGAGAAATTCCATGGCCTCCCGCCGGTCGAAGATCTTGTGTGCCTCGCATTGTGCCTGATCGATGCCCGCCCACACCTCATCGATGATCTTCTGCGGATCCTCGGTGTAGGGATCTTCGTTCGTCACCACCACGATGTCAGCGAGCTCGCTACAGAGCCGCCCGACAATCGGTCGCTTCTCGCGCATGCGGTCCCCGCAGCTCCCCGTCAGCACGAGCAGGCGCATATCCGGTGCCAGGGTGGCGCGCAGGGTCGTGAGGGTCTTCTCGTACGCGGCGGGCGTCACGGTGAAGTCCACGTACACGCGGAAGGGCTGGCCTTCGTCGATGTGTTCCATGCGCCCGGCGACTCCGGTGAAGGAGCGCAATGCCGGAACCGCTTGCTCCGGCGCGATGCCGACCGCACGGCAGCAGGCAATCGCACAGAGTGCGTTCTCCAGATTGAAACTCCCGGGGATAGTGAGAGCGATGGGGAGAGCGGTGCCCTGCGTGTGGAGCACGGCCCGCACACCTTCCGGGGTTTCGCGCACATCGGAGTACCAGAAGTCCGAAGTGGATGCGGAGCCGAACGTGAGCGTGTGCGTCGTCTCGATTGTGTTGAATGTGACGAAGCTCTCGTCGCTCTGATTGAGGATCTTCGTCCCTCCGGTGCGGAGCATCCGCAGGAGCAGCCCCTTATCCGCCCGGTACTGTTCCATGGTTCCGTGGTAATCCAGATGTTCGGGGGTGACATTGGTCACCGCGGCGACAATCGGCCAGGTGTACCGCACTCTTCCCTGCACGAGGCCGTGGGAGGAAATCTCGAGGACGGCGTGGGTGCAGCCTGCGCGCACGAGACGTCGAAGAAATTTCTGAATGAGGAACGGGGAGGGTGAGGTCTTCTGCGTTTGGTTCCATTCCTGCTGATCCTTCACTCGCAGAAAGGCGGTCGAGAGTGCCCCGGCGCTGATGCCCGCTGCGCGCAAGATGTGCAGCACCATACCGACCGTAGTCGTCTTGCCGTCGGTGCCCGTGACGGCGATGACGGTGAGGGAACGCGCGGGGAACCCATAGAGCGTGGCCGCGATGAATGCCTTGGCGTGATGCCAGGCGAGACGCATGGGGCTGCGTTGCGGAATGGCCTTTTTGAGGGCGCGGATGAGGGAAGACATGGAGTGATCAGGATAGCATGGAGCGGGGGAATCGGGATTCGGAATTCGGACATAGGAGGGCTGTTTTATGTCCCTTTCCGGATTGCGTTTTCCGAAGTCCGAGTCCCTATTCCCTATTCCCCAAAACTTTGCGTGTTTTCTCAATATCCCGCTGGATTTGTCTCTTCAGCGCCGCCACCGTCCGGAAATTCCTGATACTCCGAAGCCGTTTCACGATCATCACCTGTACATGGAGAGGGGAGCGGCGTATCGCATGATCAATGACATGCACTTCGCAGGTGGCAGAGTCCCGAAAGACTAAACGCGGACCGCAGTGCATTGCTGCAGAATAACTTTGCCGGTTCCACGAGACACGACACGCGTAGATGCCGTTTTCGAGGCGGCGCGGAACGTCATGCAATGCGAGATTGAGCGTCGGCGAACCGATGGTGCGGCCACGTCCCGCACCCTTCACGACGCGAGCCGTGAACGAAAGAAGAGCGGATACAGGAGGCCTTGTCATGGAGTGGCAGCAGGCCCGGCCTTTGCGGCACGCGCACTCTCGGCGAGATTTTTGGCGAGCGCCTGCACCTGATCGGTCAGATTCGAGAGGCCGGGACTCAGCTCTTTTCCGCGTGCGGCCAGATTCCACGCATCCCCGCTCAGGCGTATCGATTCGTCGAACTGCTGACTCAGTCCTGCGCGGTAGGCGCGCACGATCGCCCGGAAGGCTTCGGTGATCTTGAGCGCTCCCTGCACGATGGGCTGATTGGGCGCTCCCGCGTTCGCGCCGCGGGCGGCCAGCAAGGCGCGGGCCGAAGCGAACTCCGCCTGTTCGGGATTATTGTCCTTCAGACTGCCGAGGACGATGAGGATTTCGCTCTCCGCTTCCGAGAGGAGTGCCTGGGTGCGCTTGCCATTTCTGTACATGAGGAAGCGGTAGAGGATGAGAGCGGTGTCTCCGCGCGTGAGCTCCCGCCCGGGGTCGAACGTCCCTTCGCTGGTGATCATCGTCATGGATGCCGTTAACGCATAGCGAAGGTAGGGGTAGAACCAGGCCGTGGGATCGGTGACATCCGTAGCGAGGGGCAGATTGATTTCGCTGTAGGAATTGGGATCGATGCGGTAGGCGAGCAGGACCATCTTGATGAACTCCATCTTGGTGACCGGTTTCGTTCCGTTGAATGCCGACCGTGCAGGCGGACCGTCCACAATGGAATTCTGACGCGCGGCTTCCACGTACGGCAGGTACCACTCTCCTGCTTTGATGTCCGTGAACGGAGTGGCCGTGAGCTGGGCCAGCGCCTCTTGCTTCAGGAGGGGGGCGATGATGACCTTGATCGCCTCTGCGCGATTGACCTTCTGATTCGGGCGGAAGGTGCCGTCGGGGTACCCGCTCAGCACTCCCACGGAACGCAGATATTCCGCGGCCTCAACGACGGGTGAGCCGGCGGGGATATCCTTGAAGGGCTGCGTCTCCGCTGCCGCTGCCATCGCGGGCAACAGGAGAGAGAGCACGAAAACAGACGTGCACGTCTTGGTGAGGAGTGTCGGAGTGACCATGCAGTGAAAGGGGAACGCGTGCATCATCGTAACAGTCGCAGAATCTGTCTGCAAACGTGTATTTGCCCGCTCTTCCCGTTTACCGGATCAGCACTTTCCCGTTGGTGAGCAGGAGTCCGATGCGCCTGCCGTCCTTCGTCAGGATCATGCGTCCTTTTAGACTTGCGCTCCGCTCCAATTCAACGATGGGCGGAGCCACGTGGACGCGAAGCTTTCACTAAAAATAGCCACGTAAAGCGGCTTGGCCGCCACGTGGCACGTAAAACCGCTTCGCGTCTTTACGTGGCGGAAGCGGGAGGATTCGAACCTCCGAGACCCTTTCGGGTCTACCTGTTTTCAAGACAGGCCCGATCGACCACTCTGGCACGCTTCCGTGGAGTCATACTACCAGAAATCAGACAGCCTGCGTTTCTTCCTGCAGCCGTTCTAAGAGCTGTTCATTCCTCGGCAGTTTGCCGGGCGGGCAGGCGCGCCGTGCGAAATGCGTGCGCAGCAAATTGAGGTAGCCTTCCTCCGCTAGAAGCTTCTCGACGAAGGGCAGCGCAGTCGCGCGGAAGCGGCTGAAGCGCAGGTGATGCGCCATCTCGAAGAGGGAACTCACGAAGGCATCTTCGCCGCCGCGCACTTCGGCGTGGATCTCGTCCAATGCGGCATGGAGGATGCTCTCGGTTTCGAGCCCGGCCATCAGCTCCAGATCCTCCGCCTTTGCGGACGGGAAGTACTGATTGAGACCCAAGCGCCGCAGGGAGCAGGGGAGTGCGAAATCGGCAATGATGTCCGAAACCTGCGAGGCAAGGCCCCCTTCGCTGTTGTGATCTTCGGCCACGATCAGCCGGCCGGTTTCGAGTGCGGCCTTGAGGATCGCAGCGGCATCGATCGGTCGCACACTGCCCACGTTCAGCACGCGCACACGCACTTTTTCGGGACTGGCGAAAAGCAAATCCGCCGCTTCCGCTGCCCGGTGCACGGGGATGCCCGCGGCGATAATCGTCACCTGATCCAGCACGTCGCCGGATCCCCGGACGAGATCTGCCTTTCCTTCGAACGCGTAGTCCGCACCGTAGAGGAGCGTGCCCTTTGTGTCCTTGAGTTGCTCATGGCCCGTCCGCGGCGAGAAGACGAAGACGGACTCATGGCCCTCCGCAACCAGTTCCATCGCCTTCTCCGCCATGGCGGCCGCCTGATTGCTGTCGGCCGGCATCCACACCTGCGTGTGGCGGAAGGGGAGGTTGAAATAGTTCTGCTCCTGATGGGTTTCACCGTCCTCGCCCACGCTCAGACCCGCATGCGTGCAGTCGTTCAGGATGCCGCAGCGCGTATGGCCGCAGTTGATGTCGATCAGCCGGGCATTCGCCCGCGCTTCATTGGTCCCGAAGGCGGCGAACGTGTAGGTGACGGGCAGCAGACCCGTCTGCCGCATGCCGGCGGCCATCATGAGCATGTTCGCCTCGGCCACGCCCACATTGATGACGCGGTCGGGGAATTCCTTCGCCACTTCGTCGAATCCGCCGGAGCCTGCCAGGTCGGCGTGCAACACATAGATGCGCGCATCGGCCTTCATCAGGTTCTTCAGATGGGTCGCGCCAAAGTCTCTGCGCGCCGCGCCCTTCTCGGTCGTGATGATGCGCTTGTAGCCTTTCAGTTTCGTAACGTCGAAAGGGACGGAAACATCGGTCTTCACACAGGTTGCTGATGAGCAGCGCTTCTTCCACTGTGCACGGAAAGGTTCATAGGCCCGCACGGTCTCTTCGAGCGGAGGAAGATCCTTGAGCGCGAGTGCGGCTTCATCTTTATTCAAGGGAGCGCCGTGATAGTTCTTCTTGCCCGAGTTCGATCCTTCCTCCATCAGCGGGATGCCATGGCCCATGGTCGTGTAGTAGCAGACGAAGATCGGGTGGCCTTTGCCGACGAGTGCCGTCGCACGCTCGATGCCAGCTTTCACCTGTGCGGGATCGTTGCCGTTCTGCACCTCGATCACCGAGAAGCCCGCGGCATGGACGATCGAAGCGAAATCTGCGGATACGGTAGAGCTCGGGAGCCCGCTCAGCTGCACGTCGTTGAAGTCCCCGTGAACGATCAGGTTGTCGGTCTTCAGATGGACTGCAAGACGCACGGCCTCCATCACCTGACCCTCCTGGCTGTCGCCGTCGGCAAGCAGCACATCCACGATGCCCGACTTCTTCTGGAGCTTGAGCCCGAAGGCCGTCCCAAGCGCGTTGCTAACGCCTTTGCCAAGGGGTCCGGTACCGAAGGGAATGTCGCCGATGCCGGCTTCGATGTGACCGGGAAGTCCCGATGGGGTGCGGAACGCATCGATGATCGCCTGCGGAGAGGCGAGTCGCTTGTCGTTTCCTTCCCGGCCGAAGAGCCACTGCAGCCCGTACGAGAGCAGCGACAGATGCCCCGCGCTCATACGCAGCGGCTGGTCGACCGTGGGATTGCGCAGCGCACTCAGGAAGTAGGCGAAGGTGAAGGCCGAGAGCGGACCGCCGGGGTGTCCGGACTTGTGCTTTACGGGCGCCTCCACCGCGAGGTGGCACAGGATGTTCTGGGCAAGTGCGAAGGCCTTCTCTTCTTCTGCAGAAAGTTTGACTGCCTCTGTCGGCCCCACCCAGATTCTTTCGCCCTGTTGTGTACTTTTCATGACACGCTGAAGTGACATTGGAACATCTTTCAATGGCCTTCCAATAAGTGATTGCGCATCAGGTCTGCCTGTTTGCATAGGATCGGGAGAGGAGGTAGCAGGAGTGTAGGTTTCTCGAGCGGATCAGTAAAGCCGGGTACAAAATTTGCTCAGAATCAGAATGATGTTTTCATCTATGATCAAGGGGAGTTGATTGCCCTCGTCACCCCCCGTCCCTAGGCTGCCCCCGATCTCCAATTTTTCCACTCTATGCGTTATCCCATCAGGAAGCGTTCGACTGGTTTTTCGTTCGTCGGCATCAACATCTCGGTGATTGTTCTTTTATCGCTGATGATGCTCGTAGCACGATAGGTTATTTACGATTTGAAGAATTGCGATTTGCGATTTTTCCTTTGATCAATTCGTTCGTAAATCGCAAGTCCTGAAATCATTGAATCGCAAATCACTATTCATTTCTCAATAACCAGAACCCTTTTCGCTCCCGAGCGGATCTCTTCTTTTACGCCTGTCCAGTCGTGGATGGCATTCAGCAGGGTGTCGAAACGGTACACGTAGTCTTTTCCACGCATGGTTCCCACGTCGTTCGTTACGAAGAAGAATTCGTTATAGCCCGTCAGGAACAGCATGTGGTACCAGGGGCCTTCAC
>JAUSKD010000051.1 GCA_030647195.1 Candidatus Peribacter sp.
CCCTTTCCGTGCAACACACACCGTTTTGAACCCGTGCTTCTTCGCTCCGTGGCAGACATCCAGCGCACTGTGCCCTCCGAGCACGCCAATGGTGATTTTTTTTTGATCGTAGCCTTTGAGGAGTGCGGCGATTTCCATGAAGTGAAGTGTAGCAGAGAGAAGATACAAAAAATCAAACCGTTACAGTGAAGTGGGAATGATACAAATGATCAATTTGTTTTCTTACTGCTTCGGGCCTTCAGGCAATGCAACACCGGAACCGGAAGCTTGCGGCAGCGATTCAACGATACGGCGATATGCAAGAGCTCGCATCTCGAGAGCGGTAAGAAGACCGACCATAACATCCTCACATTCAACACGATAGACATCCGTTCCTGGCTGGCGCAGTTCCGCTCGCATTGCGGCAAGCCACATGGCGTCACGCCGCAATGGCTGAATTATCGACTGTTCAAGATGGCGGAATGTATCGACAGGAAAATCTTCGCGCCGTTCGGTGGGAATTATTCCTTCCATAAGACAAGGTTATACATCATCCAAGAATCTCGTCAAGCCTCCCCTGCTCAATCGCCTGTTTGATGTCGCGTGCGATGCGCCGGCCCGTGCTCATGGGCTCTTTGTACCGCAGCTGCGTGTAGGGGGACCCCTCGATGAAGGGATTGGTACCGGCCACGATGCGTGCCGAGATCTCGAAAACAAAGATCTGGAGCTTGCGTGTGATGATGCACTCCAGACAGAAGGGACCGAAGAGACCTTTGCCCGCCTTGAGGTGACGGCTCCGTTCCACCACCTGCTCCCCCATCTCGAAGAACCGCGGCAGCAGCGACTCGCGCACGACCACGGGAATGTTGCCGACGATGGTGTAACTGGTGAAGATGTTGGCCGCCAGCTGATCCTCGGCGCGGATTCGTCCGATGGAGTCCGCATTGGATTCGTAGCGCTTGTCGAAGCTCATGATCTCGAGCTCCTTGGTGATCGGCGAGTAGAAGTAGTGCGCGTAGAGCGGCACGCCGACGATGTACTCCTGCAGTGCGTATTCGTTCTGCTCGGGGTACTTGCGGTTCTTCACCTCGTAGAACTGCTCTGTGGTCTTGGCGATAAAGTAGCCAAACCCGCCCTGTGCGCCGTGGAATTTGACGATCACGGGCTTGTCGATGTCTTCGGGTTTTGCGTAGAGCGTCGGCATCTGGATCCCCGCACTTGTAAGCCACTGACGCTCCAGCGTGCGGTCGCTCTCCCACTTCAGAATCTCTTTGGTGCCGTAGTACATCGCCTGTGTCTTCATCACCCGGTCGGGCCCCAGATACGCGACGAAGGATCCGTGGGGAATGACGATGGCGTTGCGGCGAATGAGATCTTCCTCCAGGGCCTCGTTCCACTGGGACCAGTCATCAACCAGCAGAATCTCGTCGGCAACGCCGTAACTCTTGTACGGACGCTCCTGTCCCTTTTTGCAGATGACGAGATTGCGGATGCCCTCGTCGCGCGCTCCCTTCAAAATCTGCAGAGCCGAGTGGCTGCCCATGGTCGCGATGCAGTAGTCTTTGGTGTTCGTAGAGGCCGGCAGAATGGGCTTGGGCTTCGCCATGGTATTTCGTGCATCTTATCATTTCTTGATCGAAAATCAAGCGCCAGAAGATGCAATCTTCATGAGCTCCCGTGCTATTAACTGAAATATTGACAATTACACTAAGAAGATTATGGTAATAGTATGGTGCAACTGCAGGAACATGTGAAAGACGTACTGCAAAGAATAGGAGTGACGCCGAAGGAATTTCTGGCTGTCCGCTCTCCCATTCGTCATGCCATCGGCTACATGATTAATGCGTACAACCGTGACGATGATGTTGAAGGTGAGAAAATTTTTGCAGTTTGCGAGGAACATCTTACAGAGGGGACAGGAGGCCCATCGTGCGAGGAGAATATGGAACCTCTCGCCATCCTCCGCGGGGTGCGTCTGGCATGTGAAAGTCTTCTCTCGAATCGACGCAATCAACAGAACTATCGTCAGGCCATCCATGTCTCAAAAAATTGAAGGGTCGTGTTTCCCAATAAAAGAAATCACCGTATACTGCCGCAACATTATGAATAAGCGACTCACGCTTTTCTTCATCGGCGCATTCCTGCCCATCGCGGCACTGGCATTTCTCTTCCCCGATCGGGCACTGCGCGCTCCTTCGGTTACCGAACCTGCGACGGCAACGGAGGCGGACATCGTGGCCTTCGTGAGCAAAGATTGCCCGCACTGCGCCGCCTTCAAAGCATTCGCCGAGAAGCAGGAATGGCAGGTGACGTTGCACGACATCGCCGAATCAAAGACTCAGGAACTGTTTTCAAAACTGCAGGGACGTGTTCCCGGGCTGCAACAGGGCGTACCGACGATCGCGATCAACGGGCACGTGATTCAGGGATACAAGGATGATGCGACCACGGGTAAACGGCTCACAGCACTGCTGAAGGATTACCGCAAGAACCGAGCGGACGGTCTGACGTTCGATG
The DNA here is from genome assembly GCA_030647195.1 of Candidatus Peribacter sp. Classification (GTDB taxonomy): domain Bacteria; phylum Patescibacteriota; class Gracilibacteria; order Peribacterales; family Peribacteraceae; genus Peribacter. The sequence goes on from JAUSKD010000051.1 coordinate 2,497, forward strand.
CGCTCCTCGCAAGCTCCCAAACCGTGAAACTGGAGACGGCCGAAGGGACGTGCGACGGAGGATGCACCGTGGATCTGGGCTCGTACCTGCTCGATGTGCCCTTCCTCGGCGAGGTGGATCTGGCGCTCCTGTCGCTCCCCACTCTCTCAATCCTGCTCGGATTTTTGGATGGCTTCAACCCGTGCGCCATGTGGGTGCTGATCACGCTCTTAACACTGCTGATCGCCACCAGAGACCCGAAGAAAGTGTGGATGATCGGCGGCACCTTCCTGATCATCAGCGGCGTCATGTACTACCTCTTCATCGCCGCATGGCTCAACGCATTTCTCGTGATCGGCTTCAACGCGTGGGTGCAGAAGGTCATCGGGCTCGTGGCGATCGGCGGGGGCGGCTTCTACTTCTACGAAGCCTTCGGCAAGGATCCCAATGCCTGCGCCGTGACGGATCTGAAGCAGAAGAAACGCATCATCGACCGGATGAAGGCGATCCTCGAAAAATCCGCGTGGCCGGCGATGCTTTTGGGTGTCGCCGTGCTCGCCGTCTCGGTGAACGCCATCGAACTCGTCTGCACGGCCGGTCTGCCCGCCATTTTCACCCAGATCCTCGCGTTCAACGAAGTGAGCCACCTCGCGCGCTATGGCTACATGGCGCTCTACATCCTGCTCTACATGATTGATGACGTCGTCATCTTCACGATTGCGGTGTACACGCTGCACGCCACCGGCCTCACCAAGAAGTACGCCCGCTTCACGCTGATCTTCGGCGGGTTCCTGATGTATGCACTGGGCGCGCTGCTCCTGTTTGCTCCGGAAGTCTTAACCTTCGCATGACAGTACAACATCGGGTATTCTGATCCCGTGGTGCCGTAGCCAAGTAGTAAGGCAGGGGTCTGCAAAACCCCCATACGCGAGTGCAATTCTCGCCGGCACCTCCAAAAATCGCCAATCGACAAATCTCCTTCCCGAGTTCCCTATTTCCCGAGCCCTTACTTCGTTGTCGTCGTCTCCGGCGCCTTGAACGTGATACTCCCGAGGATGGTGAGGATCTCACTCTCGAGCGTGCTCGAAACCGTAAGGGGCGTTAAGGCGGTGATAGTGAAGCCATTCTGCCCGACAACGGTACTCACCTGCAGGAACCGCCGCTGCGGCTCGCCGCTGACGGGTTGGGCGAAGAAGACATGCACCGGCAGCGACACGCCGTCGATCGTCACCTTCTTCTGATCGATGAGCTTGTAGCTGGGGAGCACCGTCACCGAGCGGATGGTCGCATCACTGTAATCCGCAGGGGTCACGACCGTGCTTAAGGGCTCGCGGGTGACGCTGATCGTCGGAAACTGACCCGAAACCGATTCGTCACTCTGAAAGGCGATGATGACATCTTCCGGAACCCCGCGCTGTGCAAGCTCGGTACGATCGAGGAGCTTCCAGGTTCCCGGCAGACACGCGCCGATCTGGTCGAACCAGTACGTCTGGCACTGTGTCGTCCCCGTGCTACTGCTCGACCCGCAAGATACGAGAAAGAGAGAAAGCAGCAGGAGGAGAGGAGAGAATCGTCGCACGGCCCTCATGATACTGGAGAGTATGGGCAACACAAAGACAGATGGATCCTTCTGGTGAGGATCGGCCGACCGGCCGCAGGCAGCGGAATGAGGAAAAAGAGACGCACAAAATGGCATGAGAGAAATATCTTCGCTCCCGTTAGCCATTCATGTGCACTGGACAGTCGGTCAAATAATAGTGCGAATATCACCCCGTGCATTGAGTCAGAAAGGCAAAACTGGTACAATGGTTGGATTTATGAAGAAACTCACCGCCCTCACTCTGTTCATCACGTTCAGCACCCTGCTCCCGCTGACCGTCCTCAGCGCCGCGTCAAGCGATGGAACGCAGACGGTGGCCGGACTCGGGGCGGAAATCGCCTGCCAGGGCTTTGCGCAGAATGAGGAAATCCCGGCTCGTGTGCTGCCCCCTCTTGGAGCCCCGTTGATGCTGAAGGCAACCGCCGACGCGCAGGGCAAAGCCGTCCTGCACGTGAACGGCGAAGATACGCAGATGGCCGGCGCCTACGCGGTTCAGACAGACGGAAAAGGCACCTGTGCTTCCTTCACCGTGCTCCCGGATACGCTCGACCAGCGCGACAGCAGTATTGAAACCGGCCGCACTTCCGTTGCCGCAGACGGCGTGGACGAGGTGCGCATCACCGTCATCCTGCGCGACCGGTACTTAAACCCTTTGGGCAACCGGCCGGTGCAGCTGCTCTCAAGCCGGACGGAAGATCAGGTCCGCTCTTTAAGCGCACAGACGGATAGCGACGGACAACAGACCTTCTCATTCTCGACCCTGAAATCGGGAACCGCCAACCTGCGCGCAATCGATCTTCTTTCCGGCAAGCCTCTGGATGCCCCCCTCGCGATCACCGCGGGTGAGGAATGGGGCCGCGGCGGCACCAGCGATGCCTCGTCCGACTTCGGTACACGCAGCGGCTGGGACACCGGCAATCAGGATGCAGCCGTGCCTGTGGGTGAGTTCCAGGGCCGCACCCTCTACGGACAACTGAGCAATACCTTCGATGTCGTGGATCATTTCCGCGTCGAAATCGAAAGTGGAAAGACGAGTGTTCCCATCCGTCAGGACGTCACGTTCCGCGTCGTCGCGGAGGACCGATCCGGCAAGACCGTCGAGGACTATGCGGGCACCGTCCGGTTCTCCTCCACCGATCCAAAGGCGATCCTGCCCTTCGGTACGCGCCAATTCACGCTCAAGGACCTCGGCGTCAAAACATTTACGCTGGGACTCCGGTTCAACACCGGCGGGGAGCAGACGCTGGCCGTCGAGGATACCTCCGGCAACGTGCGGGGCAGCGCATCCATCACCGTCACCGGCGGATCGACGACGCCCGATACCTCCCGCATTACCATCACCGAACCCATCGAAGGGACAACGGTGAACGCCCCCACGGTGAACTTGCGCGGCATCGCTCCCCCACTCGTCAATCTGCTCGTCACCGGCGGCAAGGAAATCGCGCGCGGAGACAGCGATGAGACCGGAGGATTTCAGATCATGGTCACGCTCAATGCCACCATGACCGGCGCTCTGCTGCAGATAGAGGAGGCAAGCGGAAAGTACAAATCCGCCCCCCTCAACCTGCTGATCGACCTCGTGGGTCCGCGCATCAGCGCAGTGGAGTTCCTGCCGCCCCAGCCGGCCGAGGGCCAGACGACGCAGGTCTCCGTCAGGGGAGATACCGGCAGCGCCCCCGTCACCATGACACTCGAAGGGGCCTCCTACACTTTGAATGAAACCCCGACCCAGCCCGGCACCTACACGGCCAGTTTCACCGCCCCCCCGAAAGTGGGCACGTACCAGCCGCTCGTCACCGCACTGGACCGCCTCGGCAACAAGACGGAAATGCTCTCGAGCCTCACAGTGAAACCCAAGACCCCCCCGACCATCAAGAACCTGACCGCCGAGGCGAAGATGAATTCCGTCGCGCTCAAGTGGGAGCAGGTGGCGAAAGGTGAGGCCGACACCTACCGCGTCTACGTGGGGGATAAGGCCGACAACTTCACGTACTCGCTGGATACGGACGCCTCTGTGTCTGCCGCCACCGTAGCGGGACTCAAGCAGGCCACCACCTACTACTTCGCCGTCACGGCACTCAAGAACGACATAGAGAGCGAAGAGAAGAGCAACATCGCCAGCGCCACCGTGCTGGGACTGCGCCTGGCTGTCATTCCCGGCGACACCAGCCTGATGCTCCAGTGGTCCTCTATGAAGAAATCCACTCCTCTCTCCTCGTACCTGCTGGAGTACGGAGTGGAGACCGACAACCTGACGGAGCAGCGCATGATCAACGGCGATGCCGAAAGCTACACGCTCCGCGACCTGATCAACGGCGTGACGTATCAGCTGCGCCTGACGCCCATCACCATTCCCGGCGAAGTGCTGAAGGACCTTGCGGCAACGGCTGAAGGAACGCCGAACGGAGCGGGATTCCACCCCGTCGCGGGATCGGGCCAGACATTCGAACTCCCCCCTCTGCCCCCGCCTCCCCTGTCCGTGTCGAAAGAGGGCATGCCCTCTATCGCCTGGGCAGGCATTGTCGCGGGTGCCGCGATCCTGCTCTTCTCGCTCGTGCACTGGCAGCGCCGACGGACATTGCATGTGACTTCCGCGTTCCTGCAGGATATGCAGCGGCGTTACCAACTCTGAACAATCCCTGATCGTTCGCCCTGAGCTTGTCGAAGGGTGACGAGCGTATCCTCCTCCTATCATGGCCTCCTCCCCTTCCCGACCGCGCACAATGTCCATTGGGGGAGCAACGTACGATTTGTTCGTGCGTATCAAGCAGGATGCCCTTTGTAAGGAGAGTGGCAAAGCCATGTTCGCCCTCCCGCTCGGCGAGAAGGTGCATGTGGATGCGGTGATCGAAACCTGCGGGGGCGGCGCCTCCAATACCAGCGTCGGGCTTGCCCGCCTCGCATGCGAAGCGCTCTTCGAAGGCGTGATCGGGACCGATCTGTGGGGGGAACGTCTGCTGAAGAATCTGCAGAAGGAAGGCGTGAACACGCAGTACGCCCTGATCGTGGAACATGAGGTGTCGAGTTTCTCGATCATCCTCTCGGCCAGCAAAGGGGAACGCGTCATCCTCTATACGCCGGGCGCGAACGCGCACCTTCACAAGTCCAATTTCGACCTGGAAATCATGCGGAAAATGGACTGGGTGTACCTGAATCACATCCAGGAATCCTCGCACGACATTCAGGAAGACATGGTCTCTGTCCTGGCTCAGGAACGACCCCATCTCACCTGGAACCCGGGTGGACGACAGATCGCGGCAGGCATCGCGGCGAAGATCAACAGCCGCCTGCTCCCCTTCACCGACCTGCTGCTGCTCAACCTGGAGGAGGCATTGCAATTCACGCACACATCTACGCTTGATGATGCCCTCGCAATACTGCTCAAGAGCGGTGCACGTCAAATCTGCGTGACGGACGGCCGAAGGGGAGTCACCGCCACTGATGGGAAAAAACTCTACCGGTGTCCCTGCGATGACTCTGTGGAAGTGGTGGATACCACGGGCGCGGGGGATGCATTCGGCACCGGCGTCACGTGGGCCCTTTTGAAGGGACTTCCCTTCCCAACAGCCCTGAAAGCGGGTACACTGAACGCTGCGAGTGTCGTTGGCGCATTCGGCGCACAAGCGGGACTCCTGACAGAAACTCTCATGCAGAGCCGCCTCGAGTCTTCCTCTCTCTCCGTCACCGAAAATCCCCTCTGACTTCACCTTTATACCTGCTTCACCTTCCTTACCTTCCTTACCTTCCTTACCTTCCTTACCTTCGTTACATTCCTTACCTTCATTACCTGCCTTACCTTCCAAACCTCCCACACACTCCCATGTCCGATGACCAGCTCCTCCAGATTCAGGAACTCATCGAAAGCGCTTCGTCGTCTCTCAAGACCGCGAATGCGCTGCTGCGCACGATCACGGGCATTTCCGACACAGACCGGGAGCGCCACATGACGCGTGCCGGCACCATGGGCGGCGGTTCGGTGAGCGGCAAAGTGGTGGAGGGCAGCTTCGACGGACAGAACATGGTGGACGGCGGGGGCAACACGTATCCCGTGCCGGCGAACTATGCCAGCAAGAGCAAGCTCGTAGAGGGGGACGGCATGAAGCTGACGATCACCGATGAAGGAAAGTTCATCTACAAGCAGATCGCGCCCGCCAAGCGCCGGACCGTGATGGGCGTGCTCATTCAGGAAGACGGCCAGTACAAAGTGCTGGCGGAGGGCAAAGCGTTCCGTGTGCTCCTCGCCTCGGTCACGTTCTATCGCGCCGAGGTGGGCGATCAGGTGACCATTCTGCTCCCCGAAGAGGGTGAGGCTCGGTGGGGTGCCGTGGAAGCCGTGATCCCCAAACACCTTTCAGAGGCGGCCGCACGTGTCACCGTCAGTCGCGCGCAGAGCGAGGATGGGGAATTAAAACCGATGTGAGAGATTTCTTGATTGCCCGATTTCCGGATTTGCGATTTTTTTCCATGCCCAGATGCATCTCATGAACGGTCAAATCGCAATTCGCAAATCATGAAATCGCAAATATTCCAATTTCCTCTCCTGACCGCTACTCTCTTCGTGCATGAAGATCCCCTCGCGCATCCTCATTCCCATCGTCTTCGCGCTCCTGTGTGCCGGCCTCCTGCTCGCATTCCTCTGGTGGCAGCTCACCGCCGCATCGCACCTGGCTTTCCGACGCTCGCTGGAACCGGGAACGCCATCAGAGAACCTGACGGGATCGGGCGGCTTCGAAACACAACTGGCACCGGCCGATTCGCGCGATCTCTCGCTCCTGAAGCTTCGGGAGGGCGATCTCTACGCCGTGCGCGGCGAGTGGGCCGAGGCAGCCGCATCGTACGAACAGGCCGTGGCAACGGATGGCGGGCTGCCGGCCCTGCGCAAGCTGGCACTGGCCCAGCTCCAGCGCCGTGACATGGGCGGGCTCAATGAGACCATCCGTAAACTGAAGGCAGCCGGTGCGCGACCGGAGGACATCGCCCTCATCGAGAACATAGTCCTGCTCAGAACCGGAGAGCTCGGAACGGCCCGCAAGCGCCTGGAGGGCGCAACGGATTCCCCCCAGAAGCACTACGCCCTCGCACTTTTGAGCATCATCGAGGGCAATCACACCATCGCACAGGAGGAGCTCAACACGGTGACCACGGGATGGGAGCCGGCACTCCGCACGAACGCGCGCACGCTGCTCGGCGCCTACGAGGAATTCGCGCTCTTCCCCCAGAGCAGCGATCTGCACCTCATCACGCTCCTCTCCCGGTCTCTCGCTCAGGTGCAGGAATGCGAGCTGGCCCTCCCGCTCCTCGCGCAAGTCACCAGGGAGAAGGATGACTACCGTGACGCGTGGATCGTGCAGGGCTACTGCGAGCTCACCACCGAACGCCCGCAGCAGGCCCTGGTCTCGCTCGAGCGCGCCTACAACCTGAATCCCGAAAAGCCCGAGATCCAGTACTTCCTCGCCCGCGCCCATGCGGCTCTCGGCCAGCACGATGACGCCATCACATTCCTCGAGTACGCGTTGCAGAACGGCTTCACCCCCAAGAGCGAGATCCGCCGCCTGATCGCGTCCGAAGCCCTGAAGAAAGGCGACGCCGCTGCAGCACTGGGCCAGTACAAGGCCCTGGTGGAGGAACCGGATGCCACCATCGAGGCCTTCGACGGCGCCGTCCAAACGGCCATCGCCCTCAAGCGCAACGATGAAGCGATTGCACTGGCGACTCTGGCCACGCAGAGGCTCCCCGAGAATGCGAAATCATTCGATCTGCTCGGCTGGGCATACGCGGAGGCAGGCAAAAAAGAGGAGGCCCGCACCGCCCTGAAGAAGGCGCTCCAAATCGATCCGTATCTGCTCAGTGCGAAGGACAGATTAGAAAAATTGAAATGACCTACGCGATGCCCACTGTTTCCTCCAGCTGCTCGATACGCCCGAGCATATTCACGCGGTGGGCGTAGAGACGCTGAAGGGAATCATCAACACGTTTGAATCGGACATGCATATCAGCAAAACCTTCTGTCACGCGCCGCTCCAATCCTCCAATGCGTGTCTCCGTGCCGCCCATGCGCTTCTCCAGACCATCCAACCGTGTCTCCAAGGAATACCGCATGCCCTGTATGTGCTGCAACAGGACAGCATTCGTCACGCCGGCGGTTTTTGGGCGCTTGACCATAGAGGCGTGAGTGTAGCACGGGTTTTGGCCGTTCAAACCGTCCGGTGCAACTAAAAAGAAGAAGCATGGACTTTTACGCTCCATAAAAAGGAAAAAGACGTTCCATATACGGATGGAACTCCCCGTTGCAGCCGGGGTTCATGAACCCCGGCTGCAGTGTTAGGCTAGTGCTGTTATGCAACGATCATGTAAGCAGTGTGGCCAATCTTTCGAGATCACGCAGGATGATCTCGATTTTTACGCGCGCCTCGATGTCCCTCCGCCGACCTGGTGCCCGCCCTGCCGCGAAATGCGCCGGATGGCGTGGTACACCGAACGGTACCTCTATCCGGGCACGTGCGCCTTCTGCAAGAAGAACGTGATCTCACAATTCGAGCCAAAAAATCCCCGGGCCAAGAACCAGTACTGCTTAAATTGCTGGTGGAGCGACAGGTGGGACCCCTTGAGTTACGGACGTCCCTACGACCCGAACCGCTCGTTCTTCGCGCAGCTCCATGAGCTCGAGCTGGACGTGCCCTACGCCTGCACGACGAACGACACGGTGCTCGAGAACTGCGACTACACGCACCAGACGGGGCATAGCAAGAATTGTTACCTGGTCTTCCACACGTCGCTCTGCGAGGACTGCTACTACGGCTACGGCGTGAAGAAGAGCAAAAACTGTATGGATGTGCACTACTGCCACGAATCGGAACTGTGCTACGAGTGCGTGGACGTGGTCGGATGTTACGGGCTCTCCTGGTGCCAGGATTGCCAAAACTGCTCCGAGAGCCGCTTCATCCGCGACTGCATCGGGTGTAGTGAGTGCTTTCTCTGCGTGGGCCTGCGTAATAAGAAGCATTGCTTCCTGAATGAGCAACTGTCTCCCGAAGAGTACAAGAAACGCCTGCAGGAAGTCTCCACGGGATCATGGTCGATGACGCAGGCGCTCTTGAAAAAGTACCGTGAGATTCAGCACAAACATCACTGGAAATGCCTGCAGACGGAGATGACGGAGGATTCAAAGGGCAACTATCTCTATCGCGCGCGTGATGCGAAAGACTGCTTCGACTGCAGCGACATCGAACATTCCAGAAACTGCAGCCAACTGCAGCTCGGCGTGAAGTATTGCCGCGACATCTTCCAGTTCGGCATCGGCATCGAGCTCTGTTTTGATTCACTCTCCATCGGCTACAGTAGTTACGACCTCGCCTTCTGTATCGCGTGCATGGAGAGCGCCGCACGGCTGCGGTACTGCATGTACTGCTTCGGGGGCACGACGGATTGCTTCGGATGTGTGCAGATGCAGCGCGCCAAATTCTGCATCTTAAACAAGCAGTACACGGAACAGGAGTACCACGCTCTGCGGGAAGAAATCATCGAGAAGATGAAATCGGACGGAGAGTATGGCGAGTTCTTTCCGATGCAGCTCTGCGCAAGCGGCTACAACGAGTCGACGGCACAGTGGTGGTATCCGCATACAAAAGAAGAAGCGATCAAAAAGAGTTGGCCGTGGGAGGACAACCTGCCGAAGACCGAAGGGAAGGAAACGCTGGAAAAAATCCCGGACCGCATCGCCGACGTTGCCGATGACATCGTGGACAAGATCCTCCGCTGCGAGAAGTGTCAGCGGAACTACAAGGTCATCGCGCAGGAACTGGCTCTCTACCGCAGCCGTTCATTGCCCGTCCCTCATCGCTGCTTCGACTGTAGGCGCATGGACCGCTTCGATCTGCGCAATCCCCGCACATTGTGGAAACGGCCGTGTATGAAGTGCGGCAAACAGATGGAGACGACGTATAGCCCGGAGCGGCCGGAAATCGTCTACTGCGAGGAGTGCTATCTGAAAGAAGTGTATTAAGGGATAAGTATGAAGGGGTAAGGGAAACCGAAGAAGCACCCCATATCCCATAATACTTTTCCCTGATCCCTTACAAGGAGTGTTATCTGAAAGAGGTGTACTAAACCCGTCGCGCAGCGACACAAACAAACCGTGGCGAAGTCGGGCTTTGCCCACTCGCCGTTCAAACTCAAGAAACATGATTGGGTGACTGAGTATGAAAACTGAAAGTATCCGTTTCCAATGAAAATAATCCGTGCCGAACCCCGCACTTGCTGCGGGGTGGAGGCACACCTTTTGAGGAAAGGTGGGTCCATGGGAGGGAAACCAGGGGTTTCCCTCCCATGCAAAAAAGACCAGATTTAGCCTCTGGTCTTTTTTGTTTTTGTTTCGCTCCCCGGGCTATCGGTCACGCCTATGGGTGACTGAGCCGAATTCGTGTGGGAAGGCGATGCGATGAGGCGCTCGCGGTTCTCTGCCTTGCTTGGGTGTCTTGTTTATTCTCGCAACCAGACGAGTTCCTCTGGACTGCTCACGACAACCGACAAGCGGAAGGGAACAGGGAGGAGTGGGGGGTAATGTATGTCACGGATTCACCTCGATTTCCGTGACACAACGTTGCAGAGCAGAGAGGAGGATGAACATAGGGTGAGGATTTGGGTGTAGGGCGTAGGGCGAAAAATGGTTCAAGGTTCCCGTGGGTCCACATCTGGAGGACTTGGGTGGAGGATGTTCATCCTCCTCTCTACGGAACCGGCGGTGTGAAGGAGCGTTTGAGTGTCTGCCCGGGCAGGCGTTTACGGTGTGTGTGCGTGTTTCTTTTGAAGGGTCTAAGCCCAGCACCTTTGCACGCAAGGGTGCGGGGCATGATTTGCTCGATGCAAATCTGGTCATCCTATGCCTTCGAAGAGCAGCCTTCAAGGAATTACACTGGCGTAAGCGCTGAGATTGTTTTATGAATACATTTTTTGCTCATAGAACACGATGAATCGCCAATCTGGAGTGAGTGCATCTACAATGGCCGCACTCTGTCACACAAGCTTTCCCTCCTCCGCGCCACGGTCATCACGTTCCTCGCACTGCTTGGAGGGGCGCTGCTGGTCGGCGTGATCACCGTCCTCGTCACCTCCCTCCACACCTACATCCTCACCCCCGCCGACCTGCTGCCCGCAGACGAGACTCTCATCCTCTTCTCTTCCGCGGATGATGCGCTCCTGCGCCAGTACGAACCGTGGCTGCCTATTTTGAAGACCCTGCCTGTGGCCGAGATCCCCCGCACCGTTGCCGTCGTGCAGGTGCCGAACGAAGGAAAGGCCCTTGTCGTCTTCGCGAGGAGGCCCGTCGCGCCCGATGCCCTGCCCTCCGGTGCAAAATGGACGCAGCGTGAAGTGGGTCCGCTGTTCGTCTCGGCTTCCTCACCGGCCGCGTTCCCGCTGTTGCAGGAACCCGCACGACCCTTACGCTCCTCGCAAGCCTTCATCCTGCTCGCACGGGGAGAAACGGAACAATCTCCGTGGATCTTTGTTGAGCGTTCGCTCCTGCCTGTCCCTGCAACGCTGACGGATGCTGTCCTGGATACGCTCTTCCTGCACTCGACCACACACCTCGGTATTTTCCCGCGATCAGGCAGCGGCATGGTCGTGCGATTGTTCCCGGCAAGCGCGGATGGACGGTCACTGCCCCTTCCGCATACGATGGACAGAATGTCCGAATTCTCCATCGCCCTCGCCCGACCGGAATCGACCTTTCAAATGCTGCAGAACGCACTCACCCCGGAAAATCGGATCATGCTCGATACCCGCGTCCTCACATTCACCTCCGGCACATTCGGCGACGACGTCAGTTTTGCGTACGACATGCTCCCGCTTCTTGTACGTCCAGCGCGGATCTCACTCTCGCAGACAGCCTCCGGAGGCATGAGCCTGTTGCTGCAAGGCAGCTCTGCCGATGCGGCCCCTGCAATCGCGCGGTTGCACGAGGCCTTCCGCGGCAGCCGGACGACCGCCCGCACGGTCACGCGCGTCTTCGATGGCCGGTACACGTTCCGCAACGTGCGTGATGACACGCACATGGTCACGGATGAATCTGCTCCGGTCGGCGGCATGCAGATGCGCAAAACCATCCACGCCACTCAGGGGGAATTCTGCTCCGCCATCGCGGGGGAGGAATTCCTGCTCTCGACAGATTGTGTGCTGCTCGAGCGCACTCTTTTGGAGCGGCCGCACGGTCCGGGGGCTTCCGCACTCGCATCGGGAACGTTCTCTTCCAAAGCACTATCTTCGCTCCTTGGTTCTGCCCTGCCGGCCCTGCTCAACCCCTCTTCGCCGCTGCTTCCGGCAAATGGCGATGCGCTGCAATGGTCCCTATCCCGTCAGGGCGATATCCTCACGCTGACCCTTCTTCCTGCCCTGCCTGCCCTGAACTTGCCGAATGCGAGCGAAGTCGAAGGGCCCCTCCCTTAATAGATACGATATGCGCCGAATCTTCTCATCTTCTTTTCTGGATTCACCTTGCGTAAACCGCTAGGCTCCACGCTGGCTTCTGGCCTACGCCCCCTGCCCCCGCGAAGCTCCATCAGGAGCGAAGTGGGGTACCCCCTACTCCTAACCCTCGACAGAATGTCCCTCATTAAACTTTCCAAAGGCCTGCTGGTCCTTTCCGCAGCAGCCATGGTGGCCAGTATCGTTCTCCTCGTTCTGCCGGGCCCCAAGCTGAGTATGGAATTCACCGGCGGCACGCTCATGAACATCGTCCCCCCGGCCGGAAAGACCAAAGCGGATATCCAGAGTGTGATGGAAAGCTTCCGTACCGCCGAGGGCAAAACACTGGGTGCCTTTGCGATGTCGATGACGCGCGAAGGGGACCTGCTTATCCGCTCACGCACGCTCACGAACGAGGAACATCTCGCCCTGCTCGCTCATCTGGAAAAACAAACCGGCAGCACGATCGATGAGAAACAGTTCACGACCATCGGACCCACCGTGGGTGCAACGCTCAAGCGCCAGTCGGTGTATGCCCTCATCATCGCATCCATCGGCATCGTGTTCTACATCGCGTTCGCCTTCTACCGCGTGCCACGTAAGCTCTCGCCGTGGCGCTTCGGCGTCTTCGCCGTCGTGGCCATGATCCACGATACCCTGATCACAGCGGGCATCTTCGTCGTACTGGGGCTCTTCACCAACTTTGAAATGGATACGCTCTTCGTGACCGCTCTTCTCACGACCCTCGGCTACTCGGTGAACGACACGATCGTCATCTTCGACCGCATCCGCGAGAACGTGGCTTTCGCGGACAAACATGAGGATTTCGCAATCACCGCGGAACGCAGCCTCCGCCAGTCGATCACCCGAACGCTCAATACCGGCTTGGGCGCACTCATCATGCTCTTCTGTCTCTATTTCCTCGGCTCGGAAAGCATCCGCTGGTTCATGCTGGCGCTCATCGTCGGTACCTTCCTCGGAACGTACTCCTCCTTCTTCGTCGCAACACCCCTCTTGGTCTTCCTGAAAAAGAGGGAGTGATCCTCCCCACTGACCCCTATGATCCATCCCCCGAAAATCGAACGGGAGAAGAACGGCCGCATCGAGTGCACCGTGGAGTTCACGAAGGAGGAATCCCATGCCGCTGAGGAGAAGGCGCTGGCCGCCCTGGCAGAGCAAGTGAAGGTTGCGGGTTTCCGCCCCGGCAAGGCGCCGCGCGAGACCGTTCTGCAGAAGATCAATCCGGATGACCTGATGGAGGAAACCATTCACCGCCTGCTGCCGGGCCTGCTGGAATCCCTCGTGAAAGAGCAGAACATCCAGACGATCATCTCGCCCAAGATCGCGCTCAAGAAGCGCGATCCCCTCACCCTCTCCATCGTCTTCGTGGAACGGCCGAACGTGACATTCAAGGGAATCGACAAGATCAAGATCGAAAAGAAGGCATCAAAGGTGGAAGACAAGGATATCGACAACATGGCGGGCTTCATCCTGCAGAAGCACGAAACCGCCGCCGAAGTGGACCGTGGCGCGCAGGACAAAGATCGCGTGACCATGGATTTCTGGGGCGCGGACGGTGAAGGGAAAGAGATCGCCCCGATCCGTACGCAGGGTCACGCCACTGTCTTGGGGAGCAAATCGCTCATCCCCGGCTTCGAAGAGGCGCTGAAGGGTACGAAGAAAGGGGAAGAGAAAACCTTCACGCTCACGTTTCCGAAGGACTACCACGCAAAGGAGCTCTCGGACAAACCCGTCACGTTCCATGTGACCGTGACCAAAGTGGAGGAGGTGAAGACCCCCGAGCTGACCGATGCGTTCGTAAAGGAACACCTGCACGTGGAATCCGCTTCAGCCTTCCGAAAGGAATTACGGAGCTCGATGGTTATGCAGGAGGAACACCTCGATCAGCAGAGGCGCGAGCAGGAGCTGATGGCGGCAATCGCCAAAGCAACCCAGGTGAACCTGCCGAAGGAACTCGTTGAAGAAGAAGAGAGAGGCATTCTGTCGGACATGGAGGAGCAGCTCCGGCGTCAGGGCAAGACCCTGCAGGACTGGATGGAGTCGACCAAGAAGAAACCGGAGGACCTGAAGAAAGAGCTGGAGCAGCGCGCCAAAGAGCGCCTCACACTTCGCCTCGGCATCCGCGAACTCATGGAAGTGAAACAGATTGCGGTGAGCGACGAAGAGATGAACCAGGCGGTGAGCGGACTCTTAAGCCCCCTCTCGGAAAAAGAACGCGCCGAAGTCGCACCCGCCTATGCCAAAGGCGAACAGGCTTTTGACCAGCTCAAGTGGCAGAAGAAAGTTGAGAAACTTTTTTCAGAAATGCTCAAGTAATCGAGCACCTGTACGTTCTCATCGAGAGCTGCCATGGTGAGCGAAGCCGAATCCATGGCAGAAGCGGGTTGAGAAGCTGCTTGAAAGCATGTTGGCCTGACCTCCAAAATTCCAGCTTCAGGCGTTTCGCCACTTCACTCCGATTCGTCTCTCCGGATTCGCCTGCCGGTACATCTTGCACTTGTCGCGATGGACCATCACCGTCCCGAGGCGATTGATGACTCCGCCCAGCTTGCCGCGCGGTTCTTCTGCGGGCGTGCAGCACTTGGCATAGCGCGTGGGCATCGGCACGCTCCCCTCCACAAGCAGCTCGTTGTCTTTGCGCTGCAGTCTGCCCGTGGACTTCTTGCGGCGTTCTTCCTCGACCACGACACCGCGCAGCGCCTCGAGACGACGAAAGAAGGAAGAGGGTTTCTCGGCCCCCTGACCGACCTTCATGAGCAGATCTTCACGCTGCTGCATGGCCAGCACTTCGCCATCGCAGACCTTGAGAAGCGCCAAATCCGTATCGAGCGGCGGCAGATGGTGCTTGCGCAATTCCTCATTGAGCAGATGCCGCCCGCGATCCACGAGACGCGGCCGATCCAGCGCGGCGAGGTAACGCTTCAGCTTGGCACGGGAAGACGCCATTTTGAGTAATTGCATCCAGCGCGTGGAGGGATGCGGAGGCGACTGCTTTTGGATCTCGACCACGTCGCCGTTCTCCAGGTTATACGAGAGAGGCACAATACTGCCGTTCACCCGCGCGGAACTGAAGGCGATGCCGAGATCCGTATGCACGGTGAAGGCGAAGTCGAGCGGCGTGGCACCTTCGGGCAATTCGACGATTTCGCCCTTGGGCGTGAGCACGAAGATATGATCCGCATAGGGATGGGCTCTGGTGCCTGCCACGGATTCGTGCGAGAGCAGCATCTTCTTCAGCTGCGCGTTGCGCATGGCTTCGATCGTCACTCCCTCTTTGTACGCCCAGTGTGCGGCCACTCCGTACTGGGATTCACGATGCATGGCGTGTGTGCGAATCTGCACCTCCACGAAGGCGTCGGGCGGCGCGCCGGGCAGCTGCAGGATGGTCGTGTGCAGGCTCTGGTAGCCGTTCGGCTTGGGAAAGGAGATGTAATCCTTGAAGCGGTGCGGCACCGGCCGCCCCAACTGGTGCAGAAGCCCGAGCACCTGGTAACACTCCGCCTCGGTCTCGACGATGACGCGCAGCGCATACAGATCGAAGAGATCGCGGATGTGCGTGATCGCTTTCTCCTGCATCTTGAGAAAGATCGAATAAATCTCTTTGCCGCGCCACTCGATCTCGGCCTCCATGCCGCGCGCACGAAAGAACCCCCTCAGCTGCTCTGCTGCCGCGGGAAGGAAGTGTCCTTTCTCTTCGCTGAATTGCCGGATCTGGTCCGAAATCCGTTCGCTGTCCAGCGGGTACATCACCGGAAACGCGAGATTCTCGAGCTCGTGTTTGAGCGAGTAGATGCCGAGCCGGGCCGCGACGGGTGCGAAGAGCTGAAGCACGTCCTGACACACGGTCCTGCGCTCATCTTCGGGAATATCGCCGAGCAGGCGCAGGATGGCCGCCCGGTCACAGAGCGTGATCAGCACCGTCCGCACGTCATCCGATACCGAGAGGAGCATGATGCGCAGATCCTCGATGCGGCTGCGCCGCGCACGCAGCGTCACGTGCGAGAGCAGATGGACGTTACTCACAAGGGAACGTACGGCCGGACCGAACTCCTCCTGCAGCCTGGTCAGAGAGATGGTGCCGTCATCCAGCGCATGATGCAGCAGCACCGCGATGACCGATTCCTCATCGGGATGGAATGGGGCCAGCGCGCCAAGCGTTTCGAGCGTGTGGTCGAGAACGCGCACACCGGAATGGTGCATCCGGTGCCCGTAGACCTCCTGTGCCAGACTCAGTGCCCGCATCAGGCGCCGCTCATCAAGCTTGGGGGCTTCGCCATCGATGGTGAGTCGGTTTAAGACAGCCGTGAGTTCCGCGGTGGTGACGAGCTTCATTGGAAGACGCATTCTAGCACAGCAAAATGAGGAGGATAGCCTAATGGAAGCTTTCTTCTGGACAGGAACAGACATTGGTCATCCTCGCTTTTTCACAGCCAAACCGGCACATCTACGCCAGATTCACTTCTCCAGGATCAGCGTGACAGGACCGTCATTGATGAGCTGGACATGCATCATCGCCCCGAACCGGCCGCTCTCGACCTTTGCGACATTGAGCTCCCGAAGTTTCTTCATAAAGTACTCGTAGAGAATCTTTGCATCTTCAGGGCCAGCGGCAGCGGTGTAGTCGGGCCGGTTACCCTTTTGTGTGTCACCCGCAAGCGTGAATTGGGAAATGACGAGAATCTGACCGACGATGTCGAGAACCGATTGATCATTCACTTTGCCATTCGGGTTATCGAAGAGACGAAGCTTCACGATCTTTTCGGCCAGCCACTGGGCCTGTAGAGATGTATCGCCCTGCATGACGCAGAGCAAGATCACATAGCCACGGCCGATCTCACCGACGATCTGACCGTCAATGGAAACGGAGGCCGAGGAAACTCTCTGAAGAACGAGACGCATGGCAGGAGTGTAGCGAAAAGCGTCCTCCGTAGCCGGGGTTCATGAACCCCGGCTTCCTCTTTACAGCCAGACTGATCATCACATCCGGGAAAGGAGTTCCAGCAGGTACCGCCGCATGCCTTCGCTTGGCGTCGGCCCTTCTTCCGGCACTTGTGGCATGCCGCTGAATGCCCCGAATCCATGTTGAATTTTCTCGGGACGCTTGGCAGGGCGGGGAACCAGCGCAATCGGGACGGTCACGGAATGGGGCACGTGTGCCTCGGCAACGTCCGTCACGATCCGCGATACAGATGGTGATCGCAGTGAACCGGAGACAACCAACCGGGAATCGCCTAATCCAAATCCCCTCCGGGAGAATGACTGTAAGGCTCCCCCGGTCGCATGGGCCAGATCTCTCGCTCCATACACATCCGTTACCACCTGCACGGTCTGGCGCGACCTATCCTGTGTGACGACCTCTGCGCCGTAGACCCCCACATTATTGGAAACGATCCCGGCTCTCAGCGCATCGAGCTTTGACGAATCGCGCATACGAAGAACGGCAATCATCTCGAATGACCTCGATCCCGGCGGATGAGGATGGCAACTGAGCTGCACGACTTCGACCTTCTTCTCCGCTTCCAGCTGACGCACAACATCCAGCTGCGGACCAACCTGTCCGTCCCCGACGATGCGCAACATGCACTCCTCGATACGTTGTGCGGATCTATCGCTATCCGTTCCCTCTGCCAGATCATCGACCTCGGGGCGCGAGGCAAGACTCTCATAGACAGGATGGACACGAACACGGCTGCCCAAGCCACTTTCTGCATGCAGAAATTCCAGAATCCTCTCGATTGCGGCCAGATCAGCCGTGAGTTGCAGCCGCACCTCACCCCCTTTCTCCACCTTCATCGCCCCGCCCAGGCTCGTCATGATGTATTTCAGGAAGGCAGCCTGCCCGTGATGACAGTTGAGGAGCAGGCGCAGGTGCTGCCGCGCGGATACCTCCATATCCCGGACTGCGTCGACACCCTTCCCCGTACTCAAGATATCTTCGGGTTTCTTAAACCAGGGCTGTCTTGAAAGCAACGGCGAGGACGGGAGCACCAGCGCCACTTTTCTGCCGCCATCCGGCGCCGGAGTGATGGTGAATTCCTCGGGATGATATCCCTGCCCGCGAACAGTGCCGAGCACATCGGCTGCGCTGACACCGTGCAGCGTCACCTCAAGAACATCCGATGATGCTTCCTCTTTCGGCATGAAAATATTCTGTAAGGTTTTGTGCATTCCGTCTAATATTTACGCTGCGCATATATTGACATATTTTTATTTGATTGCCTACCAAGCAATATAATCGGTGCAGAATTATTGACTCCCGGGGATTTCTCTCTATCCTTGGGGCTCGACCGAAGACCGAGGGCACAAGGCCGCAGGCCGAAATAAGCCCCTCCGAGGCATACAGCATCGGCCACCCGGTTCCGACTTGGTGCTTCGTGCCGTGTGCCTCGCTGGTCTCCCGGTCAAAACGGGAGATTTTTTTTAACCCCCTACGCCCTACGCCCTAACCCTACCCCCTGGAACATGCCCGTCACCCGCGCACAGAAAGAGGCACAGCTCGTGGAACTCAAAGAGAAGATGAGCAAGGCCCAGTCGCTGATGTTCGCCCAGTACATCGGGCTCAAAGTGAGCGAAGTCGGCGAACTCCGCCAGAAGCTCCGTGAAGCCAATGCCGAAATGAAAGTGGCCAAGAAGACGCTCATGCGCCTCGCCACCAAGGCCAGCAACCTCCCCGAGATCTCTGAGAAGAATCTGACGGGGCCGGTCGCCTGCATCTTCAGTTTCGCCGACCCCCTCTCGGGCGCGCAAGTGGCCTTCAAGTTCGCCAAAGATCATGCCCAGGTGAAGATCATCGGCGGCATCTACGATGGCAAGCTCCTCACGAAGGAAGAGGCCATCGAAATGGCCAAGATGCCGGGCCGGGAACAACTGCTCGCGATGTTCGCTTCGATGCTTCAGTCTCCCCTCGTTTCCTTCGCCAGCGTGTGTTCGTCTCCGCTCACCGGTATGGCCCGGGGCCTCTCGGAGCTCGCCAAGAAGAACTCTGCTTCTGCTCCTTCCCCTTCACCCGAAACTCCTCAGTCCTAAGTCCGATTCCCTAGTTCCCTACTTCCCTACCCCCTATTATCATGGCAGACGTCGCAGACGCACCGGTCCTCTCCGCAGGAGAGAAAGCGGTCATTGACGCCGTTGAAAAGCTGAATGTCGTGCAGCTGAATAACGTCGTGAAGTACATGGAAAAAGTGTACGGCATTTCCGCTGCCGCCCCTGTGGCCAGCGCTGCCGCTCCCGCCGGTGCAGCCGGCGAGCCCGCCGAAGAGAAATCCTCGTTCGATGTGGAACTCACCGATGCCGGCGCCCAGAAGATCGCCGTAATCAAGGTGGTCCGCGAGATCACGGGTCTTGGCCTCGGCGAAGCCAAGGCTGCCGTGGACAGCGCACCCAAGATGCTCAAGGAGGGCGTGGCCAAGAAGGATGCCGACGAGATGAAGAAGAAGCTCGAGACAGCCGGCGCCAAGGTCACGTTGAAGTAAATTCGTCTTTCAATCGGCAGCCGTGGTTCTTAGAACCCCGGCTGCTTTGGTATGGGCGTGCCGCATGAACCCCGGCCACGGTTATTGTGGGTAGAATGCATGCAGAATGGATGCACGTTCAGACCCTCCGGCAGACCGCTACCGTGAAATCGATCTGCTGCGCTCGGTGGCGATTGTTTGCATGGTCATCTACCACGCCGCGTTCGACCTCGCATTCTTCTACGCCCTCCCTCTCTCCCCGACCGCGGGAGGCTGGCTCCTGCTCCAACGCTCTACGGCCATCCTCTTCTTAGGCCTAGTGGGAGTGAGCTTCGCAGTCTCGTATGGACGGATGGAACGGCGGGGAACCGGCTGGCGCTCAATCCTCGCAAAGTCTGCGAAGCGCGCCGCCGGACTGCTCATCTGCGCCGCACTCATCTCGGGAGTGACCATGGTCACAGCCGGCGACCAGTGGATCCGGTTCGGTGCTCTGCACCTCATCGGTTCTTCCCTGCTCCTGCTTCCGTTCCTGATGCCTCTGCGCGAAGGGACTGCTTTCCTGGCGCTCGGAATCCTCCTCGCCACCCCGTTCGTGCGAAGTCTCTCGACAGATTCCTGCTTCCTGCTGCCACTCGGAGTGCCACCGAGAGTCTTCGCCTCGCTGGATTACCTCCCGTTCATTCCATGGCTGACCCCTGTCCTCTTCGGAACCGCAGTGGGGAACATGTTCTATAACCGACGGTGGTTGCGCAGTCACTTGCCGAAAAACCGGCTCACTGCCCTCCTTGCTCTCCCCGGACGGCACGCGCTTCTACTCTACTTCGTTCATCAGCCTCTCCTCCTCGCCCTTCTTTGGACCCTGCTGGGAAAACCGAATTTTCATTCATAATCTTCACCGAAGACGGATCCTGAACGGCAGAAAACCATGGAGGTACAGTTTTCCTTCTTCGCCTAATTTCGCTACACTCCCCTCGATGTCATTTCAAGTCCGTCGCGTCACCGCCTCGCGCAAGAAACGTTGTTTCCCGTGGGCCAGGCTGCCGCTCATCATTGGCGTGCTACGGCCGCTCGCAGGATGGTATCGCAGTTGGAAAACGCGCAAAGAGGAGGAAACGCGTTCCTCGCACCGCACGCTCATACTCAAGCGCTTCCTACTCGTGCTCATCGCCGTCCTCTGTGCGTTTTTGCTGCTCGCCGGAACGGTGAAAGCGCTGGTGGGCCTGCATGTGATTTCCATCCGTTCACTGGTCTCGCTCACGGGAGCGGAATTGCCGAAGGACGAACAGGGATTCACGAATATCCTCCTGCTCGGCGAGGGCGATGCCACCCATGACGGCAAGGACCTGACAGATACGATCATGGTGGTGAGCATCGACCCGGCGAAGACCAAGAGCGCCGTCCTGCTCTCCCTCCCACGCGATCTGTACTTCCTCAAATCGGAAAAAATGGGGAAAGGCCGCATCAACAGCCTCTACCGCGATTACAAGATCCTGCTCAGGCGGCAGGGCAAGAACGATCGTGAAGCCTCGCTGGAGGCGATGAAAGAGCTGGGCGCGGTGCTCGGCGGTCACCTCAATCTGACGATCCACCATGTGATCAAGGTGAACTTCACCGGATTCGAGCAGGCCATAGATGCGATCGGGGGAATCGATGTCACCGTGCCCGAGGCGATCAACGACACAGAGTATCCTGACGAGAATTATGGATTTGAGCCGTTCAGTATCGCGGCCGGACCCGCACATCTGGATGGCAAAACCGCTCTAAAGTACGCGCGCAGCCGGCATACCACGAGCGACTTCGGCCGCTCCGCCCGCCAGCAGCAGATCATCGTCGCCATCGGCGAAACGGTGAAGAAGAAAGGCCTCTACAAGAATCCTGCAACCGTCACGGACCTGCTGAAAGTCTTCTCGGATAACGTCGTCATGACGATGACGGTGCGCGAGCTCATCGGGCTGGCCGGTCTGGCGGAGGACGTGACGCCGGACCACATCATCACGATGCAGCTCAATGACCGTAACGGCCTCTATGACGGCATCGTGGAACCGGGTGGGTTCCTCTACACGCCGCCGCGCGAACAGTTCGAAGGGGCGTCCGTGCTGCTCCCCGTTTCGATCCCGGAATTCCCGGTGACCTGGAAGCAGATCGAGCGACTGAGCGCCATCCTCTTCCGCCAGCGCGCGATTGCTCTCGCACATCCGAAAATCGCCATCCTCAACGCAGGCGCCAAATCCGGGCTGGCCCGCAAGCTCGGGGGCGAATTGATCAGATACGGGTATGACGTGCAGCGGATCGAAAATATGGATATTCCGAAAGCGGAACTGAAAGCGAGCAACATGGGCAGCTACGTCTACGCCAAAAACCCCGAAGATGCGACGCTCAAAAACTTCTTCGCCGATCTGCTCCATCTCCCGATTGTCACCCATCCCGTCCCGCTCATCCCCGAAGGGCAAATGGAGCAGATTGTGGTCGTGATCAGCAAGGACTATGGCTTCCAGCCGCTGCAGGACCTCCTGACCACTCCATGAATCCGCGCGAGATCATCGCACAAGCATGGGCGATCACCCTCAAGGAACGCCAGCTCCGCCAGTGGGGGTTTGTCTCGGCGCTGCTCGAAACCCTGCTCAACACCAAGCTCCTCATCTACCAGACATGGTTTCTGATCAGCTACATCGAAGGGAACCCCATCGGCTTCTTCGCCGACGTGGAGTGGCTGAGCGCACGCCTCTCATTCGGATGGGTCGCCGCCATCGTCTCGTTTTTTCTCGTCCTGATCTTCATCGAGTGGATCTTCCCCCACTTTGCCAAGGGAGCAATCGTCGGTCTCGCAGCCAAATCCTACAAGAACGAGGAGGTGAAAGGAGGGCTGGTGCTGGCCGTGTATAACTTCTTTCCGCTCTTCGCAATTCACGAGTTCTTCTTCATCGGCAGCATCTCAATGGTCATCACCTTGAGCTCGATCATCCTCCGGTACGCGCCGGAAATGGCACCATTCGGCATCGGCCTGCTGATTCTGTTCTTCATCTTCTCCAACATCCTGCGCTTCTTCTACATCATGTCCGAGGAGGCTGTGGTGATCCGCAAACTGGGCATCGGACAGGCGATGAAATCCAGTTTCAAGCTGGTCATCAGCTACCTCGGCCATGTGGTCTTCCTGCTGATTTTGGGATTCCTCATCAGCCTGCGTATCTTCGCAAACGTGGTCATGATCTTCCTCCTGCCCGCCATCGTGATTGGCGTGGTCTTCCTCTTCGCCAGCTTCCTTCCGCTGACAGTCGCCATCATCATCGGCGCCGTGCTCGGCCTGATCATCCTGGGATTCGCCAGTTACCTCTTCGCCTACATCGAGGTCTTCCGCCAGAACGTGTGGACGATCACCTATCTGGAGCTGAGTAAGCTGAAGGAATTGGATGTGATCGAGAGCTGATAGCTTTGAGCTGGCAGCTGACAGGAAGACACATGTATACACAAAACAAAAAGCTAACAGCTAACAGCTCCAAGCTCCTCCCCTGTACACTCATCGCGTGCAGAGTCTCAACACCGCTCTCCGCGCGAACCTCTGGAAGCTCTACGTGCTGAGCGCCATTGCGACCTTCGGCTTTGCCATGCCGATCATGATTCCGTTCCAGCAGGAGTACGGTCTTTCGCTTCAGCAGGCCTTTCTGCTGCAGTCGGTCTACTCGATCGTCCTGGTCGTGCTGGAGGTGCCCTCCGGCTACGCCGCCGACCGCTGGGGCAGGAAAAATACGATCCTTCTGGGGTCATTCACGCTCTTCCTCGGCATGCTCACCTACGCCGTGACCTCCGGGTTCTGGGGGTTTCTGTGCGCCGAAATTCTGCTCGCCCTCGGGACCAGTTTCCACTCGGGCACGACCGAAGCCCTGACGTACGACACGCTGCTGGAGATAAAGGAGGAAGACCGCTACCTCAAGGTCAACGGGCTGCAGGGTTTCTTCGCCCTCGGGAGCAAGGCGGTCACGTCCCTCCTCGTCGGGCTGCTCGCGGCGGTGAGTCTGCGCTTACCCTTCTGGGCCGATGTCGCGCTCTTCGGGTCTGCGACGCTGCTCTCGTTCACATTGGTCGAACCGCATCGCCACAAGCTGACGGAGACCGCGCACCTGCGCGCCATGTGGCGTATCTGCACCCACGCGCTCGTCCACAACAAAATGCTCCGGAGCATCACGATCCTGGGAACCGTCGTCGCGGCCGTCGATATCCAGCTCTTCTGGTTCCTGCAGCCCTACCAGCTCGAAATCGGCCTCCCGATCGCGTTCTTCGGCGTGACGAACGCCGTGATGTGTCTGCTCGGGGCGCTGGCCTACAAAGAGGCGCATCGATTGGGGAAACGCGCGGAATCCCTGTCGACGCTCTTCAAAGTCGCGTTCGGTCTTCTGCTCACGTGCGTCGCCCTGAGTCTCGTCTCTTCCGTCTGGGGACTGCTGATCTTCGTCCTCGAAGGGATCGCCTTCGGCCTCTTCGATCCGATTTCGTCGAACATGGTCAACCGCCTGACGACATCGGACGTGCGGGCAACCGTCCTGTCGCTCCGCTCATTTGTCTCGCGCCTCTTCTTCGCCATGGTTTCGCCCTTCCTCGGCGCTGCAGCCGATGTCTACTCCTTAAGCTTTGCCATCTTCCTCTCGGGCTTGATCGGGCTCACCGCACTGGCACTCAC
>JAUSKD010000052.1 GCA_030647195.1 Candidatus Peribacter sp.
ACAAGGTTCCTTAAGCCCCCTGACAAAAGAAGCAGATTCATACGAAAAACAACGAAGAAATGGTCCCCTCTTTGCCGCCCTGACAAAGAAAGCACGGATTCATGCTAAGATCTCCCTGATTTCCCCTCACTGCCATGCCCGAAACCGCCGATCTTGAAATCGAACTCAGAACCGAACAGAACCGGGCCATTATCACGGGTAAAACCTCGGTGCCCTTCCGCACATTTGTCGGCCTCGTGCTCCAGCGCAAAGTCTTTCAGCTCTTCAAGCAATGGGATAAGGAACCGGTGATCCTCAGTAGCGAGCTCCTCACACAGCTGGCCAGTGCCCCGCAGGATAGCCAGGAAAATCGCGCGCACCTCATCATCGTTACATTGGGTGTGGGAACGCTCTTCGGCATTTTTGTCTTCGCGCTGGGCCAGGTGGTGTTGTCGGTCCTGGGCTATGAATTGGGCTCCTCTGACCTCATGCTCATCGCCGGGGGTCTGGTTTGTCTGGCCGTGCTCACGGTAGTTTTAGCGCGCCTGCAGAGGCTGGCCCGCGCACAGCGCATTGCAGACGTGATGGAACGCACGGCTTCGTTCCTCTCCAAGAAATAGGAAAACAGCTTCCCGTCTTCCCTCTCCCCGGGGGAGAGGGCTAGGGTGAGGGGGTATGCAGATCCAGGAACTCATTCCTCTCGGTCCAAAAACCACCATGCGCATCGGCGGCAATGCGCAGTACTACGCGGAACTGCAGACACAGCGGGACTGCGAAGAAGCCTGGCAATTCGCGCAGGGCAAAGGCATCCCGATGATCGTGCTGGGAGCCGGTTCCAACACCATTTTTGCAGACGGGGTCATTGAGGCGCTCGTGGTGCGCGTGCTGGCAAACGCGATCGAGGTCAGTGGCAACACCGTGCGGGCGGAGGCCGGAGCGTCGCTTGCCACCGTCGTGACGCAACTCGCCAAACGCGGTTTGGACTTTTCACCCTTAACCGGCATTCCGGGCACCGTGGGAGGGGCGATCTTCGGCAACGCAGGGCAGGGACCGCAGGGCACGTGGATCGACCATTTCGTGCAGACCGTGGTCGTCTTCATCGATGGGGAATGGAAAACCCTCTCCCGGGAAGAGTGCGATTTCCGCTACAGGGAGAGCATATTTAAGAAGCTCCAGAATCCCCTCCTGTGGAAGACGACGTTCTCCGTTCCTTCACGCAAGGCAGGGGATATCGAGCAGGATATCGGCAGCCTCCTGAAGAAACGTACGATCGCTCAACCGTTTTCGCGCACGGCCGGTTCCTGCTTCAAGGCGGTGAATGGCACACCGGCATGGAACGTCATTGACGCGGCAGGATTGAAAGGTTGCAAGGTGGGCGACGTGCAGGTGAGCGACAAGCACGCGAATTTCCTCATCAATACAGGTAACGGGACATTCGCGGATGCCAAACACCTCATCGAGGAAATCCGGCAGAAAACGGGGGCTCCTCTGGAACTCGAAATGCGCTTCATCGGGGAATCCGGCTCACCATTGCGGTAAATCACAACAACGCGAAGCTTATTGTTCTCTGCACGAAATGGGGTTTAGATGTTTCTGTGCCTCACCCCATCGTTTCACAAGAATCAAATCCCCTCCGCACAATGCGTGGTGTGACCTATGGGATGGAACGATGCGAGACTACGCCAAAGCTGGAACAGGCCCTCGCTCATCGTCGTGCGCTCATGTGGCAGATTCTCGCGCAACGCATTCCGTTCGAAAAACGGGGAACGCCTGATGCACCGCAACACCCGTAGCCGGGGTTCATGAACCCCGGCTGCAGAAAACGCGATAAGGCTCAGAAAGGCAAATCCTCGACCTTCACTTCAGATGCATACTGAATCT
The DNA here is from genome assembly GCA_030647195.1 of Candidatus Peribacter sp. Lineage (GTDB taxonomy): Bacteria > Patescibacteriota > Gracilibacteria > Peribacterales > Peribacteraceae > Peribacter. Next base: position 1,861 of record JAUSKD010000052.1, read on the forward strand.
CGGGAATATCCGCCGATGCCGGAGCTTCCGGTGCGGGAGATTCCTGCGAGCGCGGAGTAGAGCGCCGCTGTGCACTCGCCTCGACTGATTCGAGCGCGGAGGCGTTGCGCACGCCCAAAAGCGCGCACTGGTCGGCGATGATTTCGGTGGTCGTGCGCTTCTGACCTTGTTGTGTCTCCCAACTCCTCGTTTGCACGCGGCCCGAAACAAAGACGCGGCTGCCCTTGTGGACGAGCTTGCCCACCTCTTCGGCAAGCGCCCCCCAGATCACGACGTTGTGAAACTCGGCACGCTCTTTGGTCTCACCGGTGGAACGCTCCTTCCATCGGTCATTCGTGGCCACCCCCAGCGAGAGCACCTGCTTGCCGCCGGTCGTCGTGCGGATTTCGGGTTCCCTTGTGACATTGCCGACGACATCGGCGCGATTCACGGAATTCAGTGTGAGCTTGGCGCCTTCGGGTGTCGGCTGCTGCCCATCCTTCGGATCGAGCAGAATCATGTCGAGCGCCACGATCTTCGTCTTGCTGCGCTTCTCGTGCGTGGTCTGATCTTCCCAGGAATCCGTCTGGAGCCGTCCGCCGATGAAGATCTGCGAACCGGGCCGCACGTACTGGCCGGCAAAATCCGCCATAGAGCCCCAGAGTGTCACCGTGTGGAATGCGCGCCCCTGCAGCACATCCCCTTTCTCGGACTGGAAGGAGTACGGCACGACCAGATTCAAATCGACGACACTCGTGCCGCCGGGGGTCTGCCGTATTTCAACGGGCTGCGTCTGATAGCCGATAATGTGCACGCGATTGAGGGAAAACATGCTGTACGGGGGAAATGAAAATAGAAGGAGGCCACATAAAGCCGTGGAAAGGCACGGTACACCCGCAGATGTCCCGTGCAAACGAATGGAGTTGAACAAAAACGAAGTCTCATTCGCAATGACCATCATCGCTTCCCAATCCCTCATCCTACCCCCTCATCCTCACCCGAACATGGTACGATACCGGCCACGATGCTGGTGCGCCTGAAATCCCCCGTAATCATCGTGGCAGGTCTGCTGATGGCGGCTTCTCTCTCTGTGCGTACTGCGAGCGCCCTGAAGATCGACGAACCGGTGGATTTCACCGCCGTGCAGCAGAATGTGGGTGAGGTGCGGGGGGATATCGAGAGCGCCCAGTGCGGCGGGTGGAATTTCAACGAGGGCGTGGAAAGAAAGATCCCGATGGTCACCGGGGCCCCGGGGCGCAAGGGCAATGTGATAAATGGCGGGGCACTGATTCCCGAAGTGGCGGACAGTGGCCTCGCAAAGCGTGAAGAAAAAACCGGAGCATTGGAAGATGGCTTCCTCTTCCCGCGATCGGGCCTGGCGACCGGCTGGTCCACGGTGTGCCGCGTGAACGAATGCGGATTAAGTTATCCCTATATCCGCGAGTGCCCGGCCGAACCTCCCTGCAGAAATCCCGATGAATGCCGTCAGATGTGCCGCGACCTCAACGCCTGGCAACGGCGTCATCAGGACTGCACCGCGGAGTGGACGGAGTTTGACGGGGACGGCAATCCGTTCCAGGTCTTCGATTTTCTGGAGGATACGAGCCCCTGCCGCAACGTGGATAACGGCGACTGGTGTCAGCCGGGTGATGATGGGTGGGTGGCCGTCGATATCCGCCTGCAGGACGCGCATCCCGGTGCGGCAGTCTGGTGCGACACCGATGAGATGCTCTACTGCTGCTCCAATGCAAAAGTGAATGATCGTGACAATGATCCCGAGCGCAACTGTCTCAATTGCAACGGGGACGGGCTTGAGGACCGCAATAATCCGGGATTCGATTTCAACGGCGAAGTGCCTGCGAATCTGGACAAAACCGGCTGCCGCAAAGGAAAAAATGCTCCCAATGGACGGACATACGTGTCGATCTACCGGCGCTATCTCGTCAGTTACAACCGTGATGCGGTCCCCGATGTGCCGCGCGACGACACCCGGCGAAGCGATGTGCCGGTTGATTGCTACTGCCGGTACGAGGAATTCGATCCCAAGCTGCGCCGCACCGTTGCACCGGATTACCGCTGCGTCATCATGCTGGAGGAAGAAGAAAAGCGGTTCAAAGAGATGAAAGAGACGCAGCTCGGCAAGGGGGAGTACGGCCAGAATTCCAACCTGAAGGATCCTGCGTACGATCACACC
>JAUSKD010000007.1 GCA_030647195.1 Candidatus Peribacter sp.
TGCGCTTCTTGCCCTTCTTCTGCTTCTCCAAGAGCTTGTTCTTGCGGGTGACATCCCCACCATACAGATAGCCAGTCACATCCTTGCGGAACGCGGGCAGCGTCTCGCGCGCCACGATCTTGCCGCCCACCGCCGCCTGAATGGGGATCTGGAACTGCTGCTTGGGAATCACCTCCTTGAGCTTCTTTGCGATCACCGCTCCCACGTGATGCGCCTCGGAGCGATGCACAATGGTCGAGAGCGCTTCGGCCGGATCGCCGAGGAGCAGAATCTGCAGCTTCACGAGGTCTCCCGCACGGTAACCCATGGGATCGTAGCTCATGGAAGCGTAGCCCGAGGACTGGGATTTGAGCAGATCGAAGAAATCGAGCACGATCGCCTGCAGCGGCATCTCAAAATGCAGGAGCGCGCGCTCGGCATCCAGATACTCGAGCGACAGGTACACGCCGCGCCGGTCACTCGTAAGCTTCATCACCGCTCCCACGTCCTGAGCGCGACAGACCACCTCGAGCTTCACCCACGGCTCGCGCACCTCGGCGATGCACGAGGGATCGGGAAAGTCCGCGGGATTACTGATGCGCGCCGTATCCGGCTCATCCACTTTGAGCAAACTCGCGCGCACGACTTCCGCCGGACGCCTGACCGCCAGCTTCACTTCGTAGAGCACGCTCGGGGCGGTGATGACGAGATCGCAATCGTGTTCTCGCTCCAGCCGTTCCTGCACGATATCCATGTGCAGAAGACCGAGGAATCCGCAGCGGAACCCATTGCCCAGCGCGGCATTGTGCTCCGGCTCGAACTTGAGGGCGGCATCGTTGAGGGCCAGCTTCTCGAGCGCCTCGCGAAGCTCCGGATAGGCATCGGCCTCCGACGGGTAGAGCCCGGCGAAGACCATGGGTTGCACCTCTTTGTACCCCGGAAGCGGCTCTGCGCCGATGATGGCAGAAAGGGTATCGCCCGTGCGGACCGAGCGGACATCCTTGGACCCCGTGACGATGTAGCCGATCTCGCCTTCATTCAGAGCGGGATCCGACGCGTACTTGGGCGAGAAGTGCCCCAGATCCAGAACTTCAACGGGGGTTTTCGTCCCCAGCAGATGCACCTTGTCCCCTTTCGTAAATTTTCCTTCCACCACGCGGACATACGCCACCGCTCCACGGTACGGATCCATCACCGCGTCAAAGATCAGCGCGCGGGCCGCGCCCGACTGTGCGAATTTCTTCGGGGGCGGAATCCTTTCGATCACCGCATCCAGCACTTCGCTGACTCCCCTGCCCTCCTTTGCAGAAATGCGGAGAATATCCTCCTTCGGGCAGCCGAGGAGTTTGACGACCTCTTCGCTCACGCGCTCGGGATCCGCCGCGGGCAGATCGATTTTGTTGAGCACGGGAATAATCGTGAGATCGTTCTCCATCGCCATCGTCAGCACGGCCAGCGTCTGGGCCTGAATGCCCTGCGAGCAGTCGACAAGCAGGACGGCCCCCTCACATGCCACGAGACTGCGGCTCACCTCGTAGCGGAAATCCGTGTGCCCGGGCGTGTCGATGAGGTTCAGCTGGATCCCCTTCCAGCCCATCCGCACCGGCGTCAGCTTGATGGTGATGCCGCGCTCGCGCTCCAGATCCATCATGTCGAGGAGTTGCTCCTTCATCTCGCGCTTCTGGAGCGTGCCGGTCATTTCGATCATGCGATCGGCCAAGGTCGATTTGCCATGGTCGATATGGGCAATGATGCAAAAGTTACGGATTTCCATAGTCATTCGGAAAGGAAGTGACTCCCCCTCGAGGATGCTTGCCACGGCGAAATCCGCAGCGAAGCGGAGGATGAAGCCGGGCAGAAATTGCGGATATCCATGCGATGTGCAGGATATCAGCGCCGCCACCTTCTTCCAATGAATCACTTGTCTAAACTTCTCAGCCAACCCTGAAGGTCTTGCTTCGGTTCCTCAGGAGCATTCGGGCCGTAATGGAGAGAACGCTCAAATTTCCATCCGCGGTCCAGGTATCTGCGCACATCCGACTGGAACGATTCGACCGCCTTCTGGAATTCCTTCATCGCTTCCTGAGCCTGGTCATACTTGAACTCGTCCGTCTCGCGCTGCTCCAGCCCGGCTTGCCGGAATTTTTGGATGGGACCGTTTCTGTACTTCACCGGGATGAATCCGAGTGAGGTTCCGCTGGTATTGATATTGATCTTCCCCGTGGCCCGGTCACGCGTGAAGGGCTGCTCGACGAGCGGCACACCCACCTGGTACACCGGGAATTGTGCCGCACGCAGAGCATGGAGGTCCTTGGCACCCTTCAACAGAGCTGCATGACGCTCTGTGAGAGCGACTCCCTCTTTCTGCAGGGCCTCACGCTCAGCCTCCATTTTCTTCCAGAATTCCTCCGGCCAGTTGCGTGCCGTGCGTGCGGGGAGCGCGGGTATTTCGGTGGGAACCGTGCCGCTCTGCAGAATGAGGATCATATCCAGGGTGAGCTGAAGCTGCCGGATGATTTCACGCTCCTGCCCTACCCACTCGCGCTTTCCCGTGGCGGTGATCACTCCAAGCGCCTCGTAGTACTTCCTGTTGTACCCCGCCATCCAGAATTGGTCGCCGCCCCCCTCCAAATCGATACCGTGTTCTGCATCGCGCCAGATCTCGCGCACCGCATCGAGCGTATCGCGCTCATTCATCAGATCCGCGTTCGCGGTGCGTTCCAGTGACTGCCGGATGTCGGCAACAACTGCCACTTCCATGAGAATGAAACCGGCGTGGCCGAGGAATCGGCTCCGCCCTCTCTCGAGTGCCGTTTCCGCCGCCTTTGTCTCGGCTGCCGCAGGAAGTTTAGCCCCGACGGGGGGCTCTGCTGCCGGCGAAACAGGGCGCGGAGGGGGCGTTTCCGGAGCAACAGGCGGACGAACAGGCTCCGGAGTGGCAACCTTGGGAGGTGGCTCTGTGGCAGGCCTCGGCGGCCGCTTGGGTGGGATCTGTTCCGGCGGAACCGGTTGCGGCTTCGGCGGTTTCTTCTTGCCCCAGTCCACAAGGTCGCGGAGCGGAGGCCGCTGCGTTAATCCTGTCGGAGAAAGTGCCGTTCGTCCCGCCCACGGAATATCCCTCACCATGCGCCACGGAGCGCGGAAAAATGGAGGCTTCCAGGGAGCTTTCCACTTCGCGCGGGCCATGGCGGAGGCGTACCAGACGACCAGCCACCACGGAACCGGCACCATGTCTTTGGCATTCCCATAGCCGCGGCCTTCATCCAGACTCCGTTCGGCCACTTCTTTCAGCGACGTATCGGTCTGGCCCGAAATCGCGAGGTAGGCGTCCCAGTTGCCATCGAGCTCGACCAATGCGTAGAAGTACAGGGCCACAAGCACCTGTTTCTTGTTCTTGAGTTCCGGATCTTTCAGCAGCGCTTCGGGCGTTACCTTCTTCGACAGCAAATCGCGGAACGTCTGCTCGTCGGGATCGGTTTCCAGAAGTTCGAGCGGATGTTGAATGTCACGCAGGGTCCGCAGAAGCTGAACACTGCCGCGGCAATTGTCGAGCTTGCCGAGCAGATCGCCGCGCTGCTTTTCGCAGATGGACATCGTGCTCTCCTGGCTCTTCTTGATCTCCTCGCACTGTTCGGCATTGATGGCCGCCCAATGCGCATCATTATGGAAATCGAACGGCACCTCTTTCCCGTCGATCTTCACCGTCTTCGGCAGATGCCATCCCTCCTGGATCTCCCGCATCACCTTATCGGCTTCCTCCTTGAATGTCGTCTCAACGATCGGCGTGATATACGTTGTGGGAATGCCTGTTGCCTTTTCGAATTTCCTCAGTGCTGCTGCAGCCGCCTGGCTGCTCAGAACCTTCGGCGCGGCACGCACCCGAACCATCGTGTCGATGAGCGGATACACTTTTGAGAGAAACTGCTTCTTGTGCAGATCCTCCCCGTAGTACTTCCAGTCCTTGAGATTGAAAATGCTGAAAGAGAACACATGGTCAACGAGCGCACGGTGCGCATCGAATGTGCGTGAGGAATTCTGAAAGAATTCATCGATCATCGCCCGCTGCTCGGGCAATTTGCTCATCATGCGACCAAACTCCTGTCCCGATGCAGGCTCGGTGCCCGTGGTAGTACCATACCGCTTATTGAAAAACCCTGTATTCGTATCCTCCAGAAAATCAATGATCGTATCTCCCGAGAGACGTTTGAATTGCTCCCGCTCGGCAAACAGATAGGAGCGCACCTCCCTGACTTGAAGAACCTGCACGTCTCGTGTCGTCCCCTTCTTCAGGTCCAGACCAAGACTGATTTCTTTATCCAGGGTCGCCTGCACGGCGCGGTTGATGTACTCCAGACAGAACACATCCACCGGATTCTCTCCTGCATGCTCAGGGGAAACGCCCGGGACATCCTTCCCGAATGACAGAAGCCATTCCAGTTGCTGATCCAGGGCGGCCTGGCACTCATTGTAATTCTGGTCACTCAGCACTTCTTGCCACGAACGCTTTGCCAATGCCTCCGGATCGAGGCGCAGATCCACCGGCCTCTTCTCCTGACCCGTCTCACCGGTCCTTCCGTGAATCTCCCGCGGGAGTCGACGGAGCGCCTCGTCGAGGTCTGCCGGGGGAACCTGTTTCCCGTCCTTGAGCTTGTACATCAGCATGATGTAGTTGCCCAAGGAAACGAGACCATCCATGGTTAGCGCGCTCTCACGCAGGTGATCATCCATGTTCTTCTTAAGCTCCGCAGGAACGGGAACATCAATGCCGTTTTTTTTCATAGAGTCCTGAATCGCCTTGAACTGCCGCAGTCGCTGTTCATTGTGCAGCGCGAGTGCGAGGTGACTTTTCTTGGCAACAATCCGCAATTCAAAAAACTGTTTCTCCTGTTCCGGCCGCACCCGCACACTCTGCGCAAGGCGCATGCGCTCATCGAACAGGGTTCGCAGGAGCGTCAGTCGCTCAAATCCCTGCAGGCTGCGTACTGACTCGATTTTCTTGTTGATGGTCTCTTGATCCACGACCCCCACCGTTTCTCCTTCCCGCGCTCCGATTGGGATGACAGGGACGCGCAGAGACTCTTCCGTGCCCGCTGTCCCCTGATCCGGACCATGGACAGCCTGTAGATACGCATCAATATCAGGATGTTCAGGTTGTGCAGCGCCTGTCTTGGGGATTTCGGCTTCGGACATGTGATCAATGTGTGTGTTGAGACGTAAACGCTATTTACATGGTATCCGGCAATCTCTTGAAGAGATCTGCCCCGGCCTTGCCAGTGGTCCCTTTACTGAATGCGAGGAACGACTGCAGGTACTCCGCTGCCTTGCCGATGGCATTGCCTGCGTTCGCATTGGCGAGCGTCTGCAGATAGCCAAGGATCTTCGGCAATTGCCACACCACCAATCCATAGGTCGCGAGGACGATGAGGATGGAAAGAATCGGATGACGGATGATACCTTTGCCGACACTGACAACGGAACGCACCGGCAGAAGGAGCATCTTTTTGAAGAATCCCTCTTTCTTCTTCGCCTGCTCCGCATTTTCTTTGACTGTTGCCAGTGCCTTATTGGCATTGCCGTTAAGCGAAGGGTCGATCTGCTTCATGCGCTGCAGCAGCTCCTGCTTGCCCTCATCCGTGCGGGCCAGCTCGACGATCCGCTCCAGCTTCATGCCAAACAGGCTCTCGATGCTCTCGCGATCGCGTTGCACCCACTCGCCGAGGATCTCCTGTTGCGGGCGCGCCTCTGGAATGGATGCACTGGATGTCATATCACGACTGGGAAGCGTTGACCTCGGAAAGCATGGACCGGATGTGCGTGAGTGCGGACACCAGCTCCATATCCTCATCCGTCTTCAGCTGAGAAAGTACGTACGCAATAAAATGCGTGAGCGCATCCACACCAAGAACAAAGAAGATCTCTGCCAGTTGTTCACGCGTGAAGGCATCCGCGTCGAGGGAGTGCATGGCCTTTTCGTACGCAGCACCCTCCTTTGCCTCCGCCAATCGTTCACAGGCCGCTCGAAGCTCCGGCTGGTCGAAAGAAGCCATCCCCTGCCGCACCGTCAGCTCCTCGGGACGCTCGGAAACAAGCGAAGCACCCTCCACCTGCCATCCCTCCTTCAGGTTCGCCGGAAGCGCCTCAAAGACCTTCTGTTCCTCGGCAGTCAGGAAAAGTATATTCACGACTGTATTTTACCAGATTCGCTTCATTCTGGGAATAGCCGGCTCCTGAGCTGTCGTTCGCCTGAACTCACCAATGCCAAAGCGGCTGTGGATGATATTTCGGAGACTGAAGAGAGCTTATCCCCCTCGCCTTGCGCCACCGCCTCCAAGGGAACGCCGAGCGCCAGAGCCGCCAACGCCCCGTGATAACGCTGTGAAAGGACGAGCTCCGCCCGACCCACCTGCGCAGCCAGATCCGCGACGGACCGGATCGGCACGATGGCCGAAGCGTGAAGGGAAAGCACATGTACGAGGGAGCGGCAGACCTCCTGTTCCCGCGCATCCTCCGGCTGGAGTGAAAGAATGCACACCTCATTCCATGTATCGCTCTTCGTAAGCTCACCCGCCCGCTCAATGAAGGAATTTGAGGAATTAATCCGTGGAATAATCACGAGCAATTTTTGTGAACTTGTGTCTCTCTTCTGCGCTGCAAATAGAGAAAATACAGGATCAGCAGTTTGAATAACATTTGTACTCTTCCTCCACAATTGCACTCGTTGGAAAGATGCTGTGTCTCGCACGCTTACGAAGGCGGCACGGGCCACCACCCACCGCGCGCACCACTCCCCTGCCCCTCCGAAGCTCCGTAGGAGCGAAGGGGGGCCCATCCTCGTACGGAACGGACCGATCCCCTGACAGGCAAGGAAGTAGGGTTTGCGGAACACCCGGCAGACGAATGCATGCCACCACCAGAGCAGGCATGCATGCACGGACTCGATATCCGTAAAGAGTGTGCCACCTCCGAAGACCAGACCGTCACTCTTCCGAAGAGCTGCAAGCGTCCTCCACCAGCGGGTCAGGAGAAAGGACCGGATCCCTGCAGGAAGCCGTGGCAGCTCCCCTTCTCCAGGATGTGCGGAGAGCACCTGGAACTTCGCTTCGGGAAAAGCGGAGAGAAAATACTCCTTCAAAGCTTCGTCCCCGAAGTTGCCCGTGCCGTAATTTCCGACCAACAAATACTGCACGCCAACACTATACATTCCCTACCCCCGACACCCTACCCCTACGCCCTACTCTTTCTTCTCCTCCTTTGCTTCAACCTCGGATGGAGCCTCCTTCGCCGGCTCGGGTGCGGCAACAGCAACATCGAATTCCCCTCCCGTCGTGAAGCGTTCGCTCAGGCGTGCGGACTTGCCCAGACGACCCCGGAGGAAGTTCAGTTTTGCACGGCGGACCGTGGCGACCTTCTTCACGTCGATTTTCTTGATCACCGGTGACGAGAGCGGGAAATTCTTTTCCACCCCCACCCCCGAAGCGATGCGGCGCACCGTGATGGTACGATCCGTGGGCACGTGCCCGTTGTGCACGCCGATCACCAGCCCCTCGAAGATCTGAATGCGCGCCTTGCCGCCCTCCTCATCCTGGATCTGCTCGTGCACACGTACCGTGTACCCGGGTTTGATCTCGGGGTGATTGGGAATGAAGCGCTCTGCCTGTTCGCGAAGAATGGAGTGAACCATATCGAAAGCGGCAAAAGGCTACAGATGCGCCATTCTAAAGTAAAGCAAAATCTCGCATTCCCTACCCCCTACCCCCTACGCCCTATCCCTATTTTTTTAACGCTTCCTCAATCTGCTTCTGAAGCTGATTCGTGATCAGAAGGTGCCGGGGATCGCTGAGGATCTCCGTAACGAAACGGTCTTTCAGGCTCAACCGGTAAAGGAAATCACCCTCGGAGAAAATGGAGTACTTCACGTTCTTCAGGCTGGGATCCTGCAGCAGAAGCGCCTCGAGCATCTCTTTCTTCAGGTCCCCGACGATGAACAGATCCACCTTGCTCTCGGACCCCACGAAGGTGCCGGCCAGCAGAATGAGCTTGATGCCCGAGAGCTTCTTCAAGCTCGCGACAATCGGGCTCTCGGCCTGAATCTCTTTGGTGAAGATTCCGCGCAATTCATTGAACAGCGGAAAATCCGGATCCACGTGGTAGTACTTCTTGCGGTTTCTGTGTCGTGCGCGCACAAGCCCGATGCGACGCAGGTTCTCGAGCTCGCGGCGGATACTGTTGATCTGCTCATGGAGTAGCCTGGTAAGTTCGCGAATGAAATATTCTTCCTCGGGGTGGAGGAGGAATGTCGAGAGGAGCTTCACGCGCGTCTGCGAACTGAACAGTGCTTTGAGGATGACGGACGACACGAGCACAAACAGTACTCATGAGTACACGGATAGTGCAAGAAAAGTGATCAGACAATTGATCTATGATTTTGTTCAAAAACATGGCTTATTATAGCCAAAACTAGCAAATACTGCCTTAAATGACACCAACACATGAACACTAATTATACTCAACTGTGAGGACATATTGTGTTCTAAGTATACTTTTCATCACGTTTCCCATTCTCTCCCTGTGAAAGCACAGGCAATTGAGTATAAGGGCAAAACGTGATAGAATACTTTGAATGCCCACAAAAAGAAAAATCATCTTCGGAACTCTGTCGCTCCTGCTCATCGTATGGATGACGAAGACGGAAGGCCTGGGCGCTCTCATGCTCGTGGAATCAGCCAAGGCTGGTGATGCGACAGAGCCCTTCTTCACGATCATCAATCAGTTCATGGGCTGGGTGGCAGTGGTTGCGCACTTCCTCATCTACATCCTCACGGCAATCTGCGGGATGCTTCTGGATCCCAGCTTCATCAACCTGCGCACCGACGGACAATCGATGGGCGCAACGCTTCTCAAGATCTGGCAGATCTCGCGCAATATCACCAACATTCTGCTCGCGTTCATGCTCATCATCGGGGCCATTCTGACCGTTGTCTTCGCCGAGGGCGGATACGTGCAGAAGTACGCGGTGAAATTCGTGCTGGCGGTGGTCCTGGTCAATTTCTCGTGGTTCTTCCCGCGCGTCGTCCTGGACCTCGCAAACATTCTGACAGCAACGGTCTATTCGATCCCCAGTGCCATCAATACCCCCTGCGTTGCGTACGACAAAACGGGCAAAGTGGATCCGGGTGGCTGCAAGGTCGTCACGGATTATGCGTTCTTTCAAAAAGGACCTGGTTTACCGCCTGGCATGACCTCCTGCCCTGTTTTCTTCGACAAAAAAGATCGGATCATCTGCATCAAGGAGGAACGCCTCGACAATGGAGCCAACACCCCGAACGCCATCATGGGTGCGCTGGTCTACAACCATGCCCGATTCAAGTACTTCGAACAGGTGGTGAAGCCGCCTGCGGCCGGGCCCGGCGGTGGGGCGAACCCTCTCGCGGGCCCTGCAACGCTCTCGAATCTGCCGCAGCTGCTCATCTTCACGCTGCTGATGTCGATGATGCTCTTCTTCAGCTTTGCACTGCTCTTCCCGCTGCTCGCGCTGACCCTCGTCCTGCTCATCCGCATCCCCATCATCTGGATCACCGTGGCCTTCATGCCCTTTATGTTCATCGGGTTCGTGGCGGGCGACTCGGGCGCCCTGAAGGCCTTCAACCCCATGGAAATCTGGAACAAGTTCCTGCACGCGGCATTCATTCCGGTGGTGTCGGCCATCCCCTTCTCCATCGGCTTCATTATGATCAATGTGGCGGCATCTGCTCCTCCGCCCGACAACGCAGCCCTCACGCGTCAAATGGGCATACCGATGATTCCCGGAGTCGCCAACCTCTGGCAACTGATCTGGGTGGGTATGGCGATCGCCGTCGTGTGGATGGGAGCGAAAGCTGCTTTCAAGATCGATGCGCTGTTCGAGAAATTCGCCGCCCCCATCATGAGTGCCGGCGGCTCGATGGGAAAACTGATGATGAAGCTGCCGCTCCTCCTGCCACTGCCGCTGCCGGGAGGCGCCACGCCGCTGGGGGCCTTGCGCGTCGCGGCGAATCCGGAACAGGCATTCATCGATCCCATGGGCAAATTCCGTATGCCCGAAATTTTGGGAGGAGGCGGTGGAGCGGGTGCGGCGGCTGCCGCAGCAACCAAGGTCACCAATCACGTGAACGCGAACGTCACCATTCAAAACGATCTTCGCAACCAGGTGAACGCATTCAACGGGGCTGCGGATGATGCGGCACGGCAAACTGCGTTCAATAATATCCGCCAGAAGCTGGATGAGATCGCGAGACGGGAAAATGTGAAGCTCGACACAGGGAACAAGCAGACCGTCGATGAAATATTGAGAAAAATTTCTGCGGCAACGCCCGCAGCGGGAATCAACAATCTCGATCAGGCCCATTTGGGCAAGGTGCGCTAATCCCGATCGCCTATGGCCGACGCCCCCCGCGAATCACCGGCAGCCCCCGAGCAGCAGGAACGGATCTCTGAAGCCGAGGTGCGCTCGGCTCTCAGCCGTAACAGAGTGGAAAGCCGGCCGACGCATCCCCGCGATGCTGAGCGTCAGGACGCAGAGAATGCCAATGACCTTGCCATGACGACGATGGCCGTGGAGATGCTGCCCCGTGAGGGACGCATCCTGCAAAAACAGCTCGAAAAGAGCAAGAAGAAGAGCGAGGCCCCGCATCTCATCGAAGCCCAACAGCAGGCACAGGCCGTCATCGGCGCGTACATGAAGGGCCTCAGGGATGATCTTCGGTCCGGATTCACCGAACAGGACTTCCGCCAGCCGTCGCGCGCCTACGGCAAGGGAATTCAGCGCAGGATCGAGGCGATACTCGACCAGGCCCAGCGCGAGGGGCTCGTGACGGTGTGGAACGGACGTGTTTCGAACCGGGTCGGCTACGCCGCCCCGTGGATCGAGGAACTGAAGGAAATGCGCAGCGGCCCCGACCTCACGGAAAAACAGAAGCAGGCGGTCCTCAAGGTCGAGCGGTTCTTCCAGATGGTGCTCGATGGCGATCCGGTCTGGGCGCAGACCCAGAGAATCATGAACCAGAAGCGCCCGGAATCCCTGGCGGTGCAGCGCGGCAAGGGCGCCCTCAAGATGCTGGGCGTGCTCGCAATTGCCGGCATGGCACTCATCTCGGGGCTGCTGGATATGAAGAATAAAAAAATCTCGCCGTACACGCTGGCCTGGCTGGGGCTCACCGGATGGTCCGTGGGATTCTTCAAGGGGCAAGCCGCAACCGTCCGCGGCCAATTGGCGTTCGTGCCGACCAAGGAGTGGGAGAACCTCTGTCAGAAGCTCGCCCTCAGGGGCAAGGACGGTGTCGAGTTCATCAACTTCATCCAGAAAAAACATCAGGGGAAGAACCGCGCGAAGTTGCAAGAGCTGCTCAAGAAAGGCCGGGAACAGAAAAAGGTCGACCCGAAGGAATACCTGAAACTCCTCGTGGGAGACAAGCCGCAGGGACCGGATGCGCTGATGGAAGCGAAGTTGAAAGCACTCTCCCCCCAGGAGCTGTATTCGCTCTGTCTGAACCTGACCTCCGTCACGGACCGTGAAGCCAATGCGCTCATCCGCGACTTCACCGAACACAACGTGAACAGCCAGACCACCGCGCCCGACCTTAAGCAGCTGCAGAGCCCTCCTTCCGCTTCAACTCCTTCAGGAACACCTCAAGCAGATCCCCCTCAAGGATAGGACACGTCGATTCGATGCGCATCCCGCACTCGGTGCCCTCCTTGGCTTCTTTGATGTCATTGTCCCCTTTGCGAAGCGACAGGATGCGACCGGTGCCCACCTGCTCCGTCCCACGCTGAATACGGAAGGGCAGACGCTTGAACACGCCATCCGTCACGCGACCGCCCACGATCTGCTCGTTCTTCTTCGTGAGGAAGACCTGCAGCACCTGCAGGTGGCCGACGATCTTCTCGGTGTCGACCGGCTCCACGAGCCCCTTCAGCAGTCCTTCGATATCGTCGAGCAAAGCGTAGATCACCTCGTATTCGCGCACGCTCACCCCTTCGCGTTCGGCAATGGCATGCGCGCCGGTGGGAACCGGAGCGTGGAACGCAACGACGATGCCTTCGCTGGCCGCAGCCATCGAGACATCGCTGTCCGTCACCGCGCCCACGGAGGCATGAATGATCTTGACGGTCACGGTCTCGGTGGTGAGCTTGGCAAGGGCCTCTTTGAGCGCCTCGAGCGATCCCTGTGCATCCGCCTTGAGGACGATCTTCAGCTGCGTGAGCTTGCCCTCCGAGAGCCGGGTCACGAGATCGACGAACCGCTGCGTCTGGCGGAGGTTGCGCCGCTCTTCGACTTGAGCCAGCAGATCGCGCGCCTTCTTTTCCGAATCGACAACCTGCAGAATGTCACCCACCTCGGGCACCTCGTGAAACCCTGCCACCTGCACCGCTCCCGAAGGCCCGACTTCTTCGAACCGCTTGCCATGGGCATCGGACATGGTGCGCACCTTGCCCAGCGTGCGGCCGCACACGAAGCTCTCGCCATGGTGGAGCGTGCCGGTGTTGATGATGACCGTCGCCAGAGGACCGAGCGAGGGATCCAGCTTACTCTCGATCACCGTGGCCACGGCGGAGTGGCGGGGGTTGGCGGTGAACGAATGAATCTCGGAGAGAAGGATGATCGAATCCAGCAGATCCGTGATGCCCAGCTTGGTCTTGGCCGAGCACTGAACGAACGGCACCTGACCGCCCCACTCCTCGGACTGGATCCCCTGCGCCGCCATCTCGCCCATTACGCGGTTCACATCGGCCCCCTCCTTATCCATCTTGTTGAGCGCCACGAGCACGGGCACACCCGCCTCTTTGGCGTGGTCGATCGCCTCGACGGTCGTGGGCTTCACGCCCTCATCCGCCGCCACCACGATCACCGCGATATCGGTGACCTTCGCGCCGCGCGCGCGCATGGCCGTGAACGCTTCATGACCGGGCGTATCGAGGAAGGTGATCTTGTGCACTTCGCTGGACCCCGCCGGCGTATGTTCCACCTGATAGGCACCGATGTGCTGCGTGATGCCGCCCGCTTCGCCCCCCGCCACATTGGTCTCGCGGATGGCATCGAGAATGGAGGTCTTGCCATGGTCGACGTGCCCCATCACCACCACCACAGGGGGACGCTTGACCAGATTCTCCGGCTCATCCTTCAACAGTTCCTCCAGATTGCGGCTGAAGAGATCCTCCGCGGATGCGGACTCCTGCTGTTTCTCAACCGTGACGCCGAGCTCCGTTGCCACCACGGCCGCCGTGTCGTAGTCGATGGACTGCGTGATCGTGGCGAGCACGCCGTTCTTCATGAGCGTCTGCACCAGCATGGGGACCTGGATGCCGGTCTTCTCGGCCAGCTCCTTCACCGTGATATGCGCCGGCAGGAAGACGATGCCCTCCTTCTTCTTGATCTGTTCCTGATGGGAGGAAGCGATGTTGCGCTTCTCGAACGAACCCGGCTTGCGACGGTCAAAGGACCGACGTTTCGGCGCAGAGGGACGCCGCCGGTCGAGCGCCTGCGTTTCGCGGGCAATCGCCTCGCGCGAGACACCGTCGAGCGTCAGCTTGCGCAGCACATTCACACTCTTGCCGGCGCCATCCTGTTCGGCAGGCGCCGCTTCCGCCGTGGCGGCCTCGGTGGCGGGCGGAGCGGCTTCCGGCGCCTTCTTCTGAACATCCTCGTCCCCCAAGGGCATGCCCTCCAACGCCGAAAGATCCACCTCCTTGCCAAGTTTACGCGCGATGAAGCGGATGATGCCCTGCGCGAGAGTATCCGACACCTCGCGATCCGTCGGTTTGACGCCGAAATTCACCTGCTCCAGTTCATGGCGCAGCTGCTGACCGGTCATACCCAATGCTTTAGCAACCTGTACAAGTCGCATGGAAGCTTCAAAAAAGCCGCTTTCAGTGTAGCGCCAGCACCAAAGAAAGCGAGAGAAAACTCATTCTCTTCACTTTGCATCGCTTCCCTCCGTTTCCGGTTTCGCTCCCGGGCGCTTTTTCTGTCTCTTCTTGCCGCTCAATTCCTCCACGATATCGATGGAAGAGGCTGTCTTGTGCGCTGTCTCCTGCGGCTCGTTCTTCGCAGGTGCCGGGAGCGGGGCAGGCTGAACCGGGAGTTTCCGTTCGGGAGCGGGAAGGCGCTCGCCCGCACTCTGCTGGCGTGCCATGCCCTCACGGATCTTCTGTACCGCCTCGAGCACCGCAAGCTGAAAATTGGCCGCCTGCGGAAGCCGGAAGCCGGACGCGCGGGGATGCCCGCCTCCTTTAAAGAGCTGCGCCGCGAGCACATTGGCATCGATGGCCGGCGAGGAACGCATGCTCGCCTTGATCTCTCCGTCCTCCATCTCGACGAAGATAACGTGTACATCGGCATCGGGAATCGTGGAGATGAGTTCATCCAGAATGCCCGAGACCTCTTTGCTCTGCGCCCCCATCTCGGCGAGGTCCTCGCGGCTGACGGCCGACCAGGCGATCTTGGCCCGGTCATCCACCTGAATGCGATTCAGGGCCCTGCCCCAGATCTTGAGCGTCGTGAGGGGCTTCGTTTTGTAAATATGCTGAATGATCTCCTGCTGGCGCGCGCCGAGGTCCAAAAGCTCCGCAGCCACCTCGAGAGAGCGGGGCGTGGTATTGGGGTTCTGAAAACTCCGGGTATCGGTGATAAGCCCCGTGAGGAGCAGGGTCGCCAGATCCCCCGTGATCTTCTCGCGCCAGTTGGGAACGTGCGTGAACCAATGGTAGAGCACCTCCGTCACACTGGCCGACGTCGTGTCGATGAGCTGGAGTTGTCCGTACCGCGTATTGGAAATGTGATGATCGATGTTGAGCACCGGCACCTCCGCAAAGAGGTCCACATGCTGCAGGTACAGGGACCCCAAGAGCGGCAGGTCTGCGGTATCCACCACGACGATCAGATCGTAGCGCTGCTCCCCCTCCCCGAGAGAAATCTGCTGCGGCCGGATGCGCCCGTTCCGGGGCGAAACGATGATATTCACCCGATTGTCCTCCACGGTGTAACGCAACTTGTCCACCTCGACCCCCTCCGAAAGATTCACCGTGATGATGAAATTCTGGGAATCCGCGAGTTCTTCCTCGACCCGATCGAATCCCGGCAGAAATTGGAGTGATTCAGGCGGGGAATCGGGGCAGACCACCGTCACGTCCTTGCCAATCGACCGGAAGAGTTCGAAGCACGACAGGGCCCCCGAGAGAGCATCGGGATCGACGTTGGCGTGGCAGACCACGAGGATGCGCTGGTGCTCCTCTATAGCCCTGGTGGCAGCCGATAGCTCTTGGGGGGATAAACTCATGTTAACTTGATATTGTAACACAATTTATATCTTTTATCAACTGCCCCATTCTGCCGCCCCTGTAGACCTGTCATAGGCATAAGGGGCGTATGGAAGCAGAAATCCTTTCTTCTTGCAACCAAAGCAACTTCCATAAGAGAATCAGCACATGACTGAATCCGTCGCAGGCTTGAAGTGTCGGCTTCCGCAGGACTATTTAGAAGAGCCACAAGGAGTCGCTCTCCATCACTTACTCTTCGCAAGCGATCAGCCGGATCACGTACCGGCAACAGATGAAATGCTGCGACTCTTTCGGGAAGTAACCAGAAAGAGATCCTCGGTGACTTTGGCAACTGCAGAATAGAGAGCCAATAGGAAAGGGCCACCCGACTCTGGTGACCCTTCTCTGACTCACTTTCTGGCCGAGAAAACTTCGGGGCGCCACATGCAGAAACACGGATCCCGCTTGCTGACATCGTAATCCCTGACGCAGGAGAGGAATTCATAGAACGTGGGATGCTCTTTCTGCAGTGCGGAAACATGACCGAGATTCTCGAAATGATTGCGCGTGAAGAGTGCCGCCGACTCCGGCGAACTGGCAAAAGCATAGAGGTCTTTTTTCCGAAGCAGGGCAGCTTTCTGTGCGGCCTGAAGGATCACATCCCCGACACCCGTGCCGTTGTAGTCCGAACACATGGTCGCGAACTCCAGAAAGCTTCCGTGAGGAACCAACGCAAACGCCCCCAGGATGGAATTACTGACCTTGAGCAGGTGCACGTGCTCCTTGAGTTGCTGCAATTCCTGCAGGGAGCGTGGCCGGAAATTTTTGCTTACGACATTCTTCCGATACAGCGCATCGAAGATCGCATCATCGGCACTGTCGTGCGGAGGCGGTTCGCATTGAACGGAGGAGCGCGCAACAACAAGCGTGCCGCTCCCCAGAATTCTCTCGATCTCCTGCCGGATACCGGCAACCCCGGTGATCACGACTTTCTGGATGTGCCGAAGTATCCGCTTGGCCTCGCAGAGCTTCTTCTGCATGCCTCCGCCGCCGCCGGTCACGTCGATGTGCGCGTGACTTCCATCTGCGGCGATATCTTCTTCCCAGAGCAGCGGAGCGACACTCCCCCTGTGGAGCACGCCGCCCGTCTCCGTCACGAAGATGGCCTCGTTAAGATGGCGAGCTTCCTGCGCCGCAATAGCCCGCGCCGTGTCATCCGCGTTCACATTGAGCAACTGCCGTCCGTCACTCCCCACCGAGGGAACAACGACGATCCTGTCCGTGCCGAGTCTATCGACCGACTCGGGATCACCGACGAACCCGAGTTCCGGCAGGTGGATGCAATGCAGCTGTTCAGGTTCGAGCATGGTGGCTTCAGGGAGTGATTGGCGGAACAGGGACCGGATGCTCTGACAGGCGGGCAACACTCCGTGGAGCATCTGCCGCTCATCCGTCACTCTCCTGCCGCCGATGCGCTCGGGCTCCGTCCATTCCTGTCCGATCTGCGCGAGATAGTCTTTGAGGTGCCGCGTGTTCTGCTCCCCCGCGCCGCACACGATGATGAAGCGAATCCCCTCGCGCGCGAGGGACTGTACATCCTGGATGAGCGCAGGCATTTCTTCACTCAAGAGCGTCTTGCCACTGACTTTGAGTAACAGGGTTTTGCCGCTGTACTTGTGATGGTACGCATCGGATATCGATGGTGGTTCTTCTGGATGCATGATGGTCATGGGGAATGGAATGATCGCAGCACGAAAGTCATCCACAGTGTTCTCCGCGGAGGGTGTGCTGCCGGCTACATGCGACGCTGTGAGCCCGGCCCCTCTGCGGAGGAGATACGGATGCGACGCACGATGGTGAGGAGGAGAATCATGGGAACAACGGAAGAACCTCTGTAGAGAGACATTCTCGTAGAGGTGACTCGAGCTTTGAGACCGTCACCTCTTACGAGGCGCGGCGACGGAAACAGATTTGAAGGAGTGATAGCTTCACGACAGGTTTATGATAGTAGTTTTTTGAAAACTGTCAATATCGGCTGTTCGATGGGAGTTGTCGCAATGTTTGGTCGGGGCGACAGGACTTGAACCTGCGACCTCTTGCACCCCATGCAAGCGTTCTAGCCAACTGAACTACGCCCCGAGCTGATGATTGAACCAAAGAACTGTGACGTACGGAGCCAACTGCTTGCCCACCGAAGCCTTGGCGAAGGTGGGAACTACCCGCCCGAACGTACCGACGTTCGGTACGGGCGGGCGCCCCGACGTGCGAACTATAGCAGTGATATCATCTGTGCTGCATGGAAAATCCCGAATCTCAGATCGCCGCCATCGTGGAACGCAACAAGCGTGTGGAAGCCGACAAGGCATGGGAAGTGAGCCTCTTCAGGCGCCTGACCATTGCTATGCTCACGTACGCCATAGCCGTTCTCTTCCTCTGGCTCATCGGGAATGATGGCTTCTGGCTGAATGCGGCCGTTCCTGCCTTGGGCTACCTGCTCTCCACTCTCTCGCTGCCATGGGTGAAACGGTGGTGGGTACGACGCTATCAAGCCGCTCAGTAGTAAACAGAAACACATTCGCAGAAAAAAAACACAAACCTGCACATAGCAGCAGCGGGCAACAATAAACAACTCAGCCGTCAGCTGAAGGAGGTTTACTGTTAGGAGGGTAAAGGGGGTGTCGGGGGGCTGAGGGAACCGAACAAGGTGCCCTAGCCCCCTGACGAATGAATCAGATTCATCCCTCGTTCAGCGAGAAAATAGATCCCTTCTTGTCGCGACAAAGGTGGAAAGAATCTTAGAAAGGAGAAACGTACTTCGCCTTCTTCCCCAGCTCCTCCTCAATGCGCAGAAGCTGGTTATATTTACAGACGCGGTCGGTGCGCGAAGCGGAGCCCGTTTTGATCTGGCCGGTTCCGAGGGCCACGGCAAGGTCTGCAATGAAGGTATCCTCCGTCTCGCCGCTGCGATGGCTCACGATGGCCCGCCAGCCGTTCTTCTGGGCAAGCTCTATGGCATCGACGGTCTCACTCACTGTGCCGATCTGGTTGAGCTTGATGAGAATCGCATTGGCCGCCTTTTCCTCAATCGCTTTCTTCAGCCGCTCCACGTTCGTCACGAGCAAATCATCCCCGACGAGCTGGATCTTCTTACCCATGGTCTTCTGCATCTCTTTGAATCCGTCCCAGTCATCTTCGCTATGACTGTCTTCGATACTCACGATCGGATAACGGCCGCAGACCGCGTCGTAAAACTTCGTCAGCTCCGGCGAGGAGAGCTTCTTGCCATCCACGGTGTAGATCCCCTTTTCAAAGAACTCCGACGCTGCACAGTCGATCGCCAGTTTCACCTGGGCACCGTATCCCGCCTCCTCAATGGCATGTGCGAGGAATGAGAACGCCTCGGCGCTGTCTTTCACACGGGGCGCGAATCCGCCTTCATCCCCGACGGCCGTGATGTGACCCGCATCATGCAAGAGCTTCTTCAGGGTCATGAAGACTTCGACACCCGCCCGCAGTGCATCCGAGAAGCGGGAGAAGCCGCACGGCACGATCATGCACTCCTGCAGTGAAAGGCCGCTGTCGGCATGCTTGCCGCCGTTCATCACGTTCATGAGCGGAACCGGCAGCAGCCCCGTCTCCTTCACGGAGAATTGTTTTGCGAGAGATCGGTACAGAGGCAGCTTTTCGCTGACGGCCCGTGCGCGACATACGGCCATGGAAACACCCAGAATGGCATTGGCTCCCAGCTTCGCCTTGGACGCCGTTCCGTCGAACGCGATCATCTTCGCGTCTACTGCCCTCTGGTCGCCCGCCTCCGTCCCCTTCAGGTTCGCCAGGATCCCCTCCACGTTCGAAACGGCTTTGAGCACGGACTTTCCGCCGTAGAGCTTCTTGTCCCCGTCCCGCAGCTCCAGCGCCTCGTGCGAGCCGGTGGAAGCACCCGAAGGCACGGCGGCTCTGCCAAAGGAACCGTCGGAAAGCAGGCAATCCACTTCGACGGTGGGCGTTCCGCGGGAATCGAGAATCTGGCGGGCACGGAGAGATTGGATGGTCGGCACAATCAAATGGGAATGGTGCCAGCATCCTAACACAATCTCCTACGCCCTACCCCCTACGACCTCTTCTTCGCCCGACCGTGCAGGACGCTCGTGTATCCCGCGAGCATCAGAAAGACGAATGCTCCCATCTCCGGGCCCGAAGAAGGCAGCTTCGTCGGCTTGCTCTTCGCACTACTGGCGGGATCCGTAATGCTCCGCATGCTGGATTGGGAGGAAGCAACGCGCGCGATCAGTGAAGAAGCGGACAGACTGCTGGAACCGGCAAGACGCTGTTCCCGTGCCTCCCTGCGACGCTGTTCGGCCTGCCGCAGCTTCTCACGCCAGCTTTCTTCGCCGGCATCGCTCGAGGCGCTGAGGTTTTGCTGCGTGGGCAGACGACCGGCCAACCGTACGCCCAGAATGGTCTTGCCCTCCAACTGCGTGAGCCAATCCCCTCCCCACAGCGCTGAGGCAAGCTGGCGATCCCAGTGTGTGGTCTGCTGACTTGCGAGCGCGCCTCCGACGAAGGGAATGAATGCAAGAAGAAGAAGCATGACACGGGTCACGCGGCGGCGCACCACCTGCAGGCAGTAACTGAGGAGCAGGATGAATGCGACCGTCACTGCGGGCAGCGTCCACCCCCACGTGTACCAGCCGATGGCGAGCAGGGCGCGTGGCAGCTCCAGTGCCACCACTTCAATGGCCAGCCACAGCAGGAGCATCAGAGCCGGAAACCAGTGCAGAAGCCTGAACGCATGATCGGCACGGCGACGGCGGAAGAGGGCGAAGAGCGAGAGCGGATAGAGAACGGAGAGCGCGAAGAGAATCGCCCACGGCACTGCGCCCGCCGGCAGATCGGGCAGTGTCGGGAGCAGAAGCCCCGTGAGCAGAATGACGACGCCGAGAAGGAAGACTAAAAAGGTTTCCGTAGCGTGCTTGAGAGGCATAAAAGGGGTTGATCCTCTCGAAGCTCAGCCTCACTGTCAAGTTTGTTGAACACCAAAGGAGAACGAAGGCGGATTGGCGATTTTATGATTGAATGATTTGCGATGTACACCCATGAAAAGACGGGGCCTCACATGAAATTCTGCTTGTTTTCGGCAAATCGCAAATCGTACATCCGCCAATCGCAAATTGTTACTTCCTGCGCTTCGGCAAGTACCTATCCCTTGGATCATCCGAAACCTCCGTGGGGAGTTTTTCATAGTAGCGCATCCTGAAGATCCGGATCTGCACCCCGAGG
Source organism: Candidatus Peribacter sp. (assembly GCA_030647195.1). Classification (GTDB taxonomy): domain Bacteria; phylum Patescibacteriota; class Gracilibacteria; order Peribacterales; family Peribacteraceae; genus Peribacter. Next base: position 20,551 of record JAUSKD010000007.1, read on the forward strand.
TACAGCGCGATCGCGATCCCCCACAGCAGCCACCAGAGACGCATGGCCAGGAATCCGACGCCCTCCACGCGCGACACCACGAAGAGGATCCCCGTGGCCCCGAACCAGAAGGCGGCGCTCGACCACGAGCGGCTGAGCTTCTTCATCACGGGATTCCCCATCCGGCTCCGCCAGAAGCGGAAGGTGAACGAGAATAGCAAAAGGAGCGCACAGACGATCAGCAGTAACCGCATGCTGCCGCTGCCGTAGTGGGCATTGCCGGGATTCGGCCAGACGAGGTAGATCACGAGTGACTTCAGCGTTGCCATGGGAAAAGGGGGAATCAGTCCTCGGATGAGGGTTTCTTGCCTGAGCGGGCTTTGCTCCCGAGCAGTTTTTCGGTGAGGGAACGGACTCTCTCCTCCTGCTCACGTTCGCGGATGGTGCGCGCGGGACGAATGAGGATGTACAACAGGAACCCGACTCCCGGAAGTAGGGCCGTGAGCACGATGCAGAATGCCATGTACCAGAACGAGTGGGTGCGCAGCAGAACATCGCGCGTGACGAAGAACACGAGGAAGATCACGACGAATCCGATAAAGAGCAGCCCTCCCTGCATCATCCTGAGCAACGGATCCGCCGACAGGAACAGAAGGAACGGGTCAAAGAAAGACTGGAGGGACGTGAGAAATTGCATAGTGCAAAGGGAATTTACAAGTGCGGATAGCGCCGCCGGTGGACCACAACATACACGACGGTGGCGAGCAGCGCCAACACCGCAAGAAACTGGCTGAAGCGAAGCTCATGCGTCTCGAGCGGGAGCTGTGACCGGACGAGCGCGTACCCTCCGAACACCAGGAGCAACCCCCCCTCGAACAGAAAGAGCATGCGGCGCGACAGCATGAGCTCGATCACGGCAAAGACGCCGAGACTGACGAAGAGGGAGATCAGGATGATGAAATCCACGGTGGTGGCGAAGACCGGGATGGTGAAATCTCCGCGGAAGTACTCGAGGATGAACGTTCCGACGCTGGCGCAGATGATGCCGACGAGCGTCTCGGTCCCCGCCCGTTTACTGTATTTGCGAATAATGAGCAGCAAAAAAGTCAGGAAGAGGGAGAAAAACGCATAGTAGAGCTGCACCGGATGGATGGGCACGGCGTAGCGGACAGAGATCGAATCGTACGTCACGCCCCAAAAGACATCCGTGGGCTTGCCGTACGCATGACCGGCGAAGAAGAGCCCGAGCCAGCTGAATACCGATCCGAGTGCGGCCGCCGGCAGCAGCACGTCCAGCCACTGCAGGAACGTTGCGCGATGGGCGCGGGTGGCCCAGAAGAGAATGATGCCGATACCGATGGCGCCGCCGAGGAAGCTGAATCCTCCGTCCCAGATGACGACGATGCGCGGCAGGTCATTCCAGTACACGCGATACTGCGTGATGATGGCGATGGCCCTCCCGCTGAAGAGGAACCCGAACAGGTACCACCACACGTGATCGCGGAAATGCTGCAGCGAGAGGTTCGCGCTGCCGGCCAGCCGCAGGAAAAACTCCGTCGAGACCCAGATGCCGATGAGCAGGAAGACGACGGAGGTCCAGACGAGGAACGGACCTAAGGGGAACGCTTGGAACATCGGAGGAAGGATAGCAGAGGCAGCGACGTGACACTACGCGCCAATGGAGCAACCGAGCCGCCGCAGCCTGATATCCTCCTTCGTCTTCTCGATGAACTCTTTGAGCGGCACAGACACCTGCTTCTTGGTGACGACATTGCGGACCGCCACGGCATTCTCGGCGACTTCTTTGTCCCCGACGACCAGCAGGTACGGCACGCGCTGCTGCTCCCCGGCACGGATGCGCTTGCCCAATGAATCGGTGGAAGGCAGCACCTCGCAGCGGATCCCCTGCTCCCGGAGCGCCTTTTCCACATGTCGCGCCGGCACTTCGTGCGGCTCGGCCACGGGGATGATCATCGCCTGGACAGGGGCCAGCCACAGCGGGAAGTGCCCGGCAAAGTGCTCGATCAAAAACCCGATGAACCGCTCGTGCGTACCCAGCGGGGCGCGGTGGATGCAGAGCGGCACTTTCTCGGTACCATCCTTGTCGGTGTACTTGAGCCCCACCTTGCCCGGCACGTCGAAATCCACCTGATTCGTGGCCAGCGTGAACTCGCGGCCGATGGCGCTCCACACTTCGACATCGATCTTGGGACCGTAGAAGGCCGCTTCATCCGGAACCTCGACGAACTCGATCCCCTTCTTCTTGAGCGCTTTGCGCACCATCTCCTCCGTCTTCAGCCACAGAGCGGGTTCGTTGACGTACTTCTTGCCGAGTCCTTCAGCGGAATGGAGCGAAAGCCGCATGACATACTTCTGAATGTCGAAAATCGCGAAGTACGTGAGGTAGAGGTCGACCACCGCGTTGAATTCGTCTTCGAACTGTTCCTCCGTCACGTACATGTGCGCATCGTTCATCGAGAGCGACCGCACGCGCATGAGGCCGAAGAGCGCGCCGGAATCTTCGTAGCGGTAACAATGCCCGTACTCCGCGAGACGCATGGGCAGATCCCTGTAGCTCCGCGGACGACTGGCGAAAATCTCGTGATGGTGCGGGCAGTTCATGGGTTTCAGGTAGTACTCCTCTTCCCCATCCAGCTCCATCGGCGGGAACATGGACGTCCGGTAATGCGCCAGATGTCCTGTGCGCTCGTACAGCGCCCCCTTCGCGATGTGCGGCGTGCGCACGCGCAGATACCCGCCCTTCTCTTCCATCTCTTTGGCCAGCGCCTCGACCTGATCGGCGATGATCGTGCCCTTGGGTGTCCAGAGCGGCAGCCCCGGCCCCACCATGTCGCTGAACGTGAAGAGATCCAGCTCCTTTCCCAGTTTGCGGTGATCGCGCTTCTTCGCCTCCTCCATCATCGTGAGGTACTCCTGCAATTCCTGTTTGCTGGCGAAGGCCGCCACGTAGAGACGCGTCAGCTGCGCATTCGTCTCCTTCCCGCGCCAGTACGCTCCCGCAAGACTGGTGATCTTGAATCCATCGGGCGGAATCTCCCGAAGCGACGTGACGTGCCCGCCGCGGCAGAGATCCGTGAACGTCTCTTTGCCGTTTCCATCAATGTTGCTGTAGTGGGTCACAATGGTCTCCCCGGCTTTGGCGAGATCCGAAACGAGTTCCACTTTGAAGTTCTGCCCTTTGTCCTTCCAGTACTTCACGGAATCAGCGATGGAAAGCTCTGCCACTTCGAATGTCTGCCCCGAGGCGATGATCTTGCGCATCTCTTTCTCGACCGCGGGAAAGTCGGCATCCGAGATCGGCTTCGAAAAGAGGAAATCGTAGTAGCAGCCCGTATCGATCGGCGGACCGATGGTGATCTGCGTATCCGGCCAGAGCCTTGAGACAGCCTGCGCCAGCACGTGCGCCAGCGAGTGACGCATGTTGTGCAGGGATTCTGGGATCGCGTTTCCGATGGAGTGCTTTGCCATGGTGATGGGAGGGTAACAGAAGACAACTTCCTTCGCACTTGCGGAGGAAGGTAGTGGGATGAATGGTCAGCGCTACACCCCTTCCTCAGCAGGAAGTCGTGGTAGTTGTCGTGGTGGTGCGCTGCGACATGACAAGCAGACGGTACGCTCACGTCTGCGCTGCCACAAGAGAAAGAGGATCACCCCCGCGCAATGGGCCGTCCTGCAAGAACGGCATCCACCAGAAGCCTTGTCTCTTCCCGGACGCTCTCGGGAATGAGACTCACCATGTAAATAAACAACATACTGCGCAGTTTCCCTTCGTTCTGGACAAACTCACCGCCAAGCTCCCGGCGAAACGCATCCATTTTTGCGAGCAATGCATCAATGAAATCGGCACAGAAAAGTTCCTCCAACTTCTTTCGGGCATCAGCGCGCTTGCGCAAAAGCCACTCTGCACAGAGTGCCTTCTGCTCCGGCAGAGAGAGTTGCCTGATCCACTGGGAGATCCTGGTCCCCCAAGAATCGAAACTGCCTTCGGGCGCACGACCGGATTCGGAACCGCTCATAGAGAAATGATACAACTCCTGCTCTCCCAGCCAGATCAAAGATGTAAAAAAACCGTCGCGAAGCGCTGGGTGGCTCTGACGGGCCCCTGTGCTGGAGCGACACCACTTAAAGGGAAAGGATGGTCCATGGAAGGAAAACCGCTAGGTTTGCCTTCCATGAATTACACAACCCCCAATTCTTGTTCCATGGCCCGAACTTCACGGAGAAGTTGCGGATCATTCTGCATCTTCTCCTCGATCTTGCCGCATGCGTTCATCACGGTGGTGTGGTCGCGGCCCGAGAAGACCTCGCCCAGCCGCACGTAGCTCATGCGCAGGTGCTTCTTGCCCAGAAACATCGTGATCTGGCGCGGCATCAGGATCTCGCGCACGCGCGAGGCGCCGATCATGTCCTGCACCGAGACCGAGTAGTAGCGGCTGACGCACTCCAGCACGTCCTGGAACGTGGGCGCGCGCTTGGGTGTTGATTCGAACCCCACCTGCTCCTCCTCCGCATGCGGATCGCGGCTGAGTTTACGCATGATTTCGGCGATGCTCTTCACCGTGGGCATGCGCGACTCGAGCTCGTACTGGGCCACCGCCTGCATCAAAATGCCCTCGAGCTCGCGAACGTTGCGGGTCGTGTGCTCCGCGATGAACTGCAGGACAGTCATGTCGATCATCAGCTCATACTCACGTGACTTCTCGACCAGGATGGCCAGACGCGTTTCGTAGTCCGGCACCGAAATGTCGGCGATCATGCCACGCGCGAAGCGCGAGATGAGTCGGTCTTCGAGCTGCATCTCCTGCGGGGGCCGGTCGGCCGACAGGATGACCTGCTTGCGGTCCTCGTAGAGGGCGTTGAACGTGTGGAAGAACTCCTCCTGCGTGCGCTCCTTGTTCGCAAGAAACTGCACGTCGTCGATGATGAGCACGTCCACCTGCCGGTAGCGGCGCCGAAACTGCTCCATCTTCTGCTGGCGGATCGCCTCGATGACCTGATTGGTGAAATCCTCCGTGGTCGTGTACACCACGACCGCCCGGGGCATCTGCCGGAGGATGGCGTTGCCCGTGGCCTGCAGCAGGTGTGTCTTGCCCAGCCCCACGCCGCCGTAGAGGAAGAGCGGGTTATAGCGTCCGCCGGGAGCCGCGGCCACCGACTGGCACGCCGCATGGGCGAGGCGGTTATTGGCGCCGACCACGAAATGCTCCAGCGTGTAGCGGGGATTCAGGATCTTGCTGACGACCCCCTCGGCCATCTTGACCTCGGGCTTGCCCGGCAACTTGCGCCGCTTCTGTTCGGGGAACACCTCGAGCAGATCCACCGACCGTTCACGGTTGTCTTTGAGTCCCCCGTCGACGGTGTAGACGATCTTCTCGATGGAAGGGTCGAGTGCCTGCGCGATCTCGAGCGTCATCACGCGGTAGTGCTCCATGTGCCACGACAGCGACATGGGCAACGGCAACCCCACGATCAGCGTGCCGGCATCTTTGCCCAGGATCGCCGTATCCCGGAACCACGTGATGAAGGCACTGCGCTGCAGCTTCTCCTCCAATTTGCGCAGGATGGCAATCCACAAGCCTTGATCCACGTATTCCGCCACGGGAGTGGCGGCGGGAATGCTAGAAGAGACGGACGATGTCATAGAAGGTGATGAGCAGGATGAGCAGGATGAGTACCGAGAACCCGAGCGCGTTCGAGAGCGCCTCGAACCGCCGGTTGAGAGGACGCCGCGTCACCGCCTCGACGAGCACGAAGAGCAGCCGGCCGCCGTCCAGGGCGGGGAACGGAAGGAAATTCAAGATAGCGAGACTCAGGCTGATGAGCGCGACTAAGCGCAGGTACGTCATGAACCCGGCCTGCACCGAGGAATACGTGAGCCGGGCGATGCCGACGATGCCCGTGATCCCCTCGGGAACGCGTCCGCTCTGTGCGAGGGATGAGACGAGCGTTCCGATGCCGAGCACCGTCTGGACCGTCATGATTTTGGCTTCGCGCAGCGCCAACATGGCCGATGTCCCCACGCCCCTTAAGGGCGCGGAAAGCTTGCGCGGGAACGTAGAGATGACCACGCCGGACTTTCCGTCCTTAAGCGAAACAGTGAACTTTTCTTCTTTGGCCCCCTCCCCTTCCCCCACAAGCACCAGGTACGAAACCCTGCGCTTCCCTTCCTGGATCTGCCCGACCTGCTCTGCAAGCGTAATCGGAATGTCATTCACCTTGAGAAGGACGCTCTTCTCGGGCACACCCGCGACCGCCGCCGGCTCGCCGCTCAGCACCTGCTCAATCACGACGCCCGTCGAGAGCGAGATGATGCCCCGGTCGGCGTGCGCCTGCATGTCGGCCATCTCGAAGTATGTGGGAATCCACCGCCCCACCGAGAATCCGAAGACGAGCAGCACGAACGCGAGGATAAAATTCATGGTGACCCCGGCAGACAGAATCACGATGCGCGCAACGAGGGAGGCACTGTGAAAACTCCCGGGCTTGTTACGCTCATGTTCCGCGAGCGCGTTCTCGCCTTTGAGTCGCACGAACCCACCGAAGGGAATCCAGTTGAGCGTGAAAACTGTCCCGCCCCTTCTGAAGAGCGTGCGCGCCTTTGGCGGCAAGCCGAAGCCAAACTCCTCGACCGTGACCCCCGCCTTGCGCGCCGCCATGAAGTGCCCGAACTCATGGATGAGGATGAGCAGCGTCAGCAGAACAACGAAGGCCACTGCTGTGAGAAGCATGGTCACAGGTTCCGCATGCTAGTCGCTCGGTGGATAACTGAAAAGTTTTCCACACCCACTTCGTCTTGCTCTGCCAGCGCAACAGTACGGAATGTATGAACGTCAGCTCGACTTTATTTTTCGCTCCAGGATTTATCGTGCGCGATTACCCATCCGGCTTCGTTCGTCCTCGCTCAGCTCGAACGAAACTACGCCGCGATTTTGCCTTCATAAGCCGGATGCCACGGCGTAGTGACGGCGGAGCGCAGCGGAGCCGCACGAAGCCGGGCAATCCCTAAATTCTCTTGGCATCATGAGCGATTACCCACGCATCAACACGTTGTACTCCTGACGCTTTGAGCGTTTGGGCACATCGGTCGAGCGTCGTTCCTGTGGTGGAGAGATCATCGATGAGCACGACATGCTGCGGCGGGTGAGGAACCGTGCAGCGGAATGCTCCGTCCATGGCAGTCAGCCGGTCGGCGCGGCTGCGTTTCATCTGCGACCCGGTCCAGCGCGTGCGCTTCAGAAGCGGCAGAACAGTGAGTCCCCTCTCTCTGGCAACAACACGGGCGAGCAGCTCAGACTGGTTGAACCCGCGCTGGAACCGACGGATCCAGTGCAGCGGAACCGGGCAGAGGACGAAAGTTCCGTCCGTCACTGCGGCGGCACCGGCGATCAGGTGGCCGAGCTCCCGGTCGAGCGCAGGAATACGTCCGTACTTGAAGGTGTGAATGGCTTTCTTCAGGAGCGGCGAGTCGGCATACGTACTCGCGGCGACGAGACGATCCAAAAAACGGACGCCACGCTTGCGCAGAGCAAGAGTTTCCTCGATGACCGGATGAGGAACGAGTTTGCTCCGCTCCTGCTCCGTGATCCACTCCCCTTCCGCTCCCGAAAGGGAACGGCGGGGGAAGAAGAGATCGAGGAAGTGCTGCCACATAGGAGGAGTATTGTAGCGCTTTGCTTGTGGCCATAGGCCTCTCTTGGTACCCTTTCACGGCACTCAAAAGGGCAGTTAGCTCAGTTGGTTAGAGCGTCGCGTTGACATCGCGGAGGTCACTGGTTCGAATCCAGTACTGCCCACCATTCCAAGACAAATCAGCAGGAAAACGATAATCTTGAAACCTATGGCACAAGGACGTCCCGTGGGCCATCACTTTCTCCCTCGTTTCTACCTAAAAGCATTCTCGTTCGAAAACAGAGAGATACCTCCTATTTGGGTTCACGAAAAAGATCATGTACCAAGGATATTACCAATTAGCGTTGTTGCTAAAGAAACACATCTCTACTCGACAAAGAAAAATGATCAGGAGAGTCGAGATACCATCAATGAGACCGTTCTAGGAAAGATTGAAGACTACATTGCACCCGTCTTCCGCAAAATCCTCGAAAACGAGGGTAATATTATTCTATCGACAGAAGAAAAAACTCACTTCGCTGCATTTGTTCTATTGATGTCTGATAGGACTCCTCGGGCCTTTAGGATAATAGACAAAAGCTTCAAAAAACATGAGGTAGAAACCTACCACAAAGCGATGGGGCAGATGACGGATAAAGATTTTAAAATTGTTTATGAATCCGTGCTTTCTCGTCATCCAGAAATGCAAAATGTCTCTTTTGCAGAAGCCAAGCAAATAATGCTGGAAGGACCAACAGTCGACAACATACGACTATCCCATAGCGCCGGGATATATTCGATGTGGGCTTCTGTTGAGCAGATGCTGCCCGTGGTTATGAAGATGGATTGGAAATTCTGGGTGCCCGATGATAATAGAGTTTTCTTCACGTCTGATGATCCTGTTGTCGCAACTATTAGAGATGAAAGAGGTTTGCTCAGACCCCTTAAGCCTGGGTGGGGTCATCCCTCAGTAGAAGTCACTCTTCCTTTGGCACCAAGACTATGCTGTTGTGTCAGTCACGGAGGCGGCACCGGTCGACTGCTTCTCGGCGACGAAGGTGTCCCCTTTATGAATGAATTGCGAGTGATAATGTCTAACCGATTTATTTACTCATCGAGAAAACTGGATTTGGGGGGATCTATTTAAGAAACGAGATGATGTTCAGGCTCTTTCGGATGAAACTGAGACACTTGATCGTCTTTATTAGAAAAGGACAATCTGCATAATTATTTCCCACGGGCGGGGCGCACCGCGGGGGGTGAAGGGGAAGGCCCTGTAACAATCGTTCGCCGACGAGACGAGCCGAAGCCTTGGAGGCGAGGCGAGGAGGCACAGGGCCGGGCGGAGGAGCGTCGGTGCGCCGGCGTTTTGGCGTCACCTTTGTCGCCGGACAAAGGTGACAAACATCCGATAAACAAAACAAATGCAGAATACTTTCCCGAGTCAGACAAAAACCACTAGGATCCCTGCAACATGTTCGCCCTGCTCTCACACCAATCTCTGCTCATCTTCCTCATCGGTTTTGTCGCAAGCTTCCTCGCCACGACCACGGGGGGCATCGGGCTGGCCGTCATTCCCGCTCTGATGCTCTTTGGCCTCTCGCCCCTGCAGGCATCCGCCACGTTACGCCTGGCCATCACACTGGGTGATTTCACGGGGCTGCACCGCCTTGAACGGGCCGGAAAAGTCGTCCGTCCGATGATCCTGCCCGTCCTCCTGCTCGGCATTGCCGGCGCACTCATCGGCTCATTCATCCTGCTCTGGACCCCGGGGCCGCTCGCGGAAAAACTCTTCTCGGGTTTCATCCTGCTCACGGTCGGCATGTCGCTCCTGAAGCCGAACTTCGGACTTCAGTCCCAGCACCGGCAATCACAAAAGAAGAAGGCAGCGGGCTACACATCAATCTTCTTCCTGAGCATCCTCAGTACCTACTTCACCGCAGCCACGGGATTGCTGGGCCGCACCGCCATCATGCTGTGCTTCGGCCAGACGTTTTTAGAGAGCTCCGCCACGCGCAAAGTGCAGAGCCTTGGCATGGGGGTGACCTCCACCATCATCTTCATCGTGAGCGGCAGCGTGCACTGGACGGCCGCCGCGGTCCTCGTACCCGCCGTCACGCTGGGTTCGCTGTTCGGCTCTGCATATGCCATCCGCAAGGGCGAGCGGTGGGTCAGAAACCTCTTCCTCATCGTTGTCGCGGCGACGGCAATCATCCTCCTGCTCAAATGATTTTTATTGGCTTCTATAAGCCATGAAATCACAATGATTCTTTGATCATAATTCGGAGAACCTGCAACTCCCCTGCAATGGGCGAAATGCCGTTTTTCCGCTAGAATATAAGGATTTATACACACCAACATCACCCATGAACGAAACACACATCCTCGTCGAATGGACGGCCCCCGAGAAGCCCCCGCACAACCGGGATAAGCGCTGGTACCTGCTCGCGGGAGGCATCGCGGCACTGATGCTCGCCTACGCGCTGTACACGCAGGCCTGGACCTTTGCGGTCGTCATCGTGCTGCTCGCGGTCATCTACGGGCTCATCCACGGCAAACCACCCATCACGCACACCGTGCAGGTCTCGAGTCAGGGACTGAAGTGGGATAAGCACCTGATCCCGTGGAGCGATCTGGAGAGTTTCTGGATGCTGCAGGGGCCGGGATACGTGGAGTTGCACATCGACCGCAAGAAGCAGAGAGGGAGCTTGCTCGTACAAACGGGCGACTGTCCTCCGCTCGAGATTGTCTCTGCACTGTCGCAGTTCATCACGCTCATCTCTGATCGCCGTGAAAGATTACTTGACTACATAATTCGTATCTGTAAACTTTGACATGCTGAGCCTCTACGCTCTGATGCGCCTCGCCCTCAGCCGCTCTCCCCTCCGGGAGCAGCGCGAACTCCTGTTCGCAAACACCGACCCGAACGATCCCAAGAATCCGCCGGTTCCCGAAAACGAACAGCACGCGGAAGAGAACAATCCCGAAACGAACCGTACGCTGGACGATGAACATCTTGTGGAACGCGAGACCAGGAATACCGGTACACAGATCTCCTCGATTATCCGCACCTTAGACAGTGAGGAAATCTTTGAACGTTTGGGCGCAGAATTGAAGAACGGAGAGGTCTTTGACCGTCTGTTCACCCACGAAGAGTCGACGAAAGGCATTGATCTCGCCTCCATCGCAACGAGGTCAGGCATCGCCATCTACATGTCGGAACGGGAATCCGTCCTCCCGCGGGGAACCCCGCGCGAAGTCTTCTCCGCCATCCTCGACTTCGATACGAAGGATGGATTGCCCATCGAAGTGAAGCGGACATTCATCGAGATGCTCCTGCGCTCCTCCCCCGGCATCACCGCGGCATTCGCCAGGTCAACAATCACGCGCATCCAGGACTACGAGGAGCAGCAGGCCGCCATCGAAACCGCCCGAACACGATTCGAGAAAGAAGAAATGCTCGGAAAAATCGGCGCAGAGGGCATGGCCGTGGCATCGCGGTTGAGCCTCGGCGAGATCCCCAACATCCAGGCTGCCGTGAACGAGATCGGCGCGAAGCACCCGCTCACAATGGATCAGGTGCGCGAGCTGTATACCACACTCGATAACGTCAGTGAGGCGATGCGCAAGGCGCGAGAATTCGGCAACCGCTACTGGGGCACCGCAAAAGTGCTCCCGGCGGAGGAGGACGAGAAACGGAAACTGGAGTATCTGACACATCTCAAAGAGCAGGCACGCGATCTCTCGCGGCTCCTCTCGATTCAATTGAGGCTGAACGCACAGGACACGGTGCAACACCTGGAGGAAGGCGCGGCAGAGGCCCTGAAGCAGCCTCATGCAACGGGCATGGAAGATGCGATTCAGAGGAGCGCGGCGGATCCGGGCATGCGCGCCCTCAGGCTCATCGCAAAAGTGGATGACCCGGAGAACGATCTCGTGCAGGATCCCAACAATCCGAATTTCACCCGGCTTTCGGGCGAATTCCTCCGTGAAGCGGAACAACACCTCGCCACTCTCGAATCCATCCAGAAAGACGCCGGTCAACTCCTCAAGCGCTGGAAGAGCCCGGAAGGGCTGAAAGAGGAAACGCGCGACCGACAGGATCGACGCGCATGGGCCGGACGCTGTCTCCCCATACTGGAAACGGTGCTCACGGATACCGAACTCTCGCCAGAGACGCGCGGATCGCTCGTGAGATTGCAGGAACAATTGCAGGATCCCAAGGTCCTCGACGCGTTCAGCGGTGAGGAAATGGCGCGCGAGGAGTACGTACTCGGCATCCTGCATGACCGGGGAGAGCGCGCATTCATCGAAACCCAGCGCGAAGGCCGTGCCATCGAGCAAACGGTGAATCAGGAGATAGAACAATCTTCCCTTGTTCAGTGGGCGGAGAAGCGGCAGCGGGAAGTGACGACGCTGGAGAACAGTCTTACAGCGCTGCTCACGCACCCGGTGTGTACGGAACTCAACGTGAACGAACAGCTACAGGAGTACGCGCGCGATCTCCACGGACACTTGGACCTGCTCACGGAGGAGAAGATCCCCGCGCAGCGCAGGCAGGAAATGGCAACGCGCATCGGGGCGCAAATGCAACACTGGAGAACGGCTCTGGAGCGTGTCCGCGCACTGGAACAGGCGACACAGAGTCCGATCCCATCCCAGGGGAACGCGCTTGTCATCTTTCTCAATGACGCGCAATACCAGGCCAAATTCCACCTGGCCGCCTCTCGCGCCTGCTACGACGAAGGAAAAATCTTTATCCGCAGGACGCCGGACTTGACTCCGCAGGAATCCAACCGGCTCGTGCAGCACGAGAAGGCACACGCTCTCATCGCCATCCTCTCGGAGCAATCGCACCTGCTGCCCGAGCTCATGGAATCGGCCTTTGGCGAACTCACGGATGAACAGTGGCAACTGCTCGAAGAGCAGCGCGCACGGTGGGGCGTGCCGTCCCGTGCAGAGGTGCGGGCCGAGTACCGCCGCCTGAATCCCACTCTGCCCGAAGCCCTCTTAAACGCACGGGCGGATGCGCACTACCGCCGCCTGCTCCAAAACGAGGCCGCGGTGAGCGGCGCGCTGGCGGCCGCCGGGCATGCGGACCGCACGATCCTCGACCAGATCAGACACGCGGAACCGGGCCGCGGCGTCACTGCGCCGGAATTTACCCTGCACGAGACGGATGAACCTCCCCCCGACATTGTTGATGCGGGGGCGATGCAACAGGGTCCCGCTGACTCAAGCGCCTACAATGCGCACGAGGATCTGGAAGCCATCGAACGGATGGTCAACGGCATCCAGACTTTCGGAGACGCCTACGGGACACCGGATGGCGGAAGGCACTATAATCCACTCTTCAAGAAGCAAGCTGACGAGATCGTGGGCAGCGGCAGCGGTGACGGCGGGTATATGGATGTCCTCAACCAACTGAAATACATCCACACCAATGGAACAACGCACACCGGGGTGGCAGTGGATCCGCAGCACAACACGAAGTATCGGGAAACCGTCCTGCAATTTAAAGAACACGTCAAAAAAACCCACGACAAGGTGGATAAGATGGAAAAGGTATTTGCGGAGATCGCGGAGGAACCGATGTCGAAGAAGCGGACGATCTCGGAGAAACTGGGCATCCAGTGGCTCTGTGCGCTCGATATCATACGCATGTACAAAGAATTCAAAGAGGACATCGAAGGCATCTGGCACTCCATTCAGGATGGCAAGACCGCCGACGCCAAAGCGGCGCTGACGAAGAATCTGCCCATCTATATTCCCGGCACCAAAATCAAAATCCCCATCATCGGCAAGTACACCGAGCGCCTGCCGCACTACACGGAACGCGCACGCAACAGCAAGGAACTCGAGCGTGTGAAAAAGTGGGAAGATTCCTTCACGAACCTCGATGCCGAAGAGCTGCTGGATGTCATCGGCAAGACGCCGACCCGCGACCAGCTGCGCGCCAGTATCGAACTGCTGGTCAAGAAAGGCCGCATGAACTGGGGGGATCACCGCGTATGGAAGGCGCTCAATCAGAAATCGAACTACAAGATGCCATTCAAACCCTGTGACCGTGACGAAACACTCCGCGACAAGTGGCTGCACAAGCTCATCTCGGATATCTGGAAGGACAAAGACATGTTCAACGAGTGGATGACGGGCAATAACGGGAATTTCGACAAGCACAAACAGTCCTACACTCACGAAGCGGATAACTTCGCCAATATCGCGGGCAAGACGGCTTACGAGCTGCACATGATGCTCAAGACCTACGTGGAATGCCACAATCAAAAGACGGGGGAACTCGAAAAGCCGCTGCCCGAGGAAGTGAATCCCCATCACTTCGAGGAGCTGCTCGTCTACTCCATGCGCAACGGCAAGATGAGCATGGAGCAGAAGATCTACTACCTGATTCAGGGCGTCGCCTCAGGGTTTTTGCCCTTGGAGCGGCTGCGTGCCATAGCGGGCGAGAAGGGAGGCGTCCTGCTCAAATTCCCCTTCTTGGACTACTTCTACCAGCGTCACAACACCCTCCCCGAGATCCGCGCCATCGCAGAGCGCATCACGGAGAAGGGCTCCGACGGCAAATCAACCTTCCTGCCCGGTGCCAAGACAACGATGTTCATGCGCCTCGTGATCCTGCGCGACCAGAAAGCCCGTGAGCGTATCTCCAAAGCGCTGGACAAGGGGGCGGAAGGACTCGACCACGAAGACATCCCGTACATCGCCACCGAGATCGACTGGGTGAAGATGGGGGGCCTGCTGGATGTGATGAGCGGAGGCCGATCCAAAGTATCGAAAGAAGGCTGGAAGAACGCCTACGTGGGATTCAACGAGAAATTCAAGGTCTACGCCCACCTGGCCAAACTGGCAAAGGAGAAACAGGCACTGTTCACCGAGGAGGACGCGGGAGATCTGGCGCAATCCATCGGCGCGTATCTCGTCATGGATAACCAGATGATGCGCGCGGTCAAGCTCAAGAACGGAGGAATGATCTCCCTCTCGCGCGAAGCACTGGAAAACGAGCGACCCGTGGCCAATCCCGCACTGCGCACGGCAGAGTACCGCAACCGGACACGCGATTTCATCTTTGGCCTCGTGGAACGACTGGGGATGAAAGATAGCGACCTCGGCGTCAAGGACCTCACTCTGAAACAATTCCTCGCGAACCGCGACCGCGATCAGCGCAGCATCACCAGCGAAGAGCAGGATAAGATCGAGAAAGCGAAAGAGCCGTTCATCACGGCACTCGCGAAGAAGGTCGCGACGAGTGAGGGCACCAAAACGCTCATGGACGTGCTCTCGGAATTCGAGGATGGACCAGTCGCGCAAGACAGAGTATTCCTCGACGGTCAAATCGAGAATCTCGACGAAAGCGAAATGAGGAAATACCACGGCGAATTTACGCAGCGTTACCATTCGATCGTCGGTCAGTAAGGCTTGCTCCTGTCCCTTGTCACGCGCATTCTGACCGCATGCAGGTCGCCATCCAGCGTATCGATCCATCCCTTCCCCTCCCCCGCTACGAATCAGCAGGAGCAGTTGGTTTTGATCTGATCACGCGCGAGACCACGGTCATCGAACCCGGGAAGATCGTGCTCGTACCGGGCAACGTGATTGTGAAGGTCCCCGAGGGCTACGCGCTCCTGATCCTGCCGCGCTCCTCCCTCCCCCGAAAGAAGGCGCTCGTCTGCCCGCACAGTATCGGCGTGATCGACTGCGACTACCACGGGACGGAAGACGAAATCAAAGTGCAGGTGCAGAACATCTCCACTGTGCCTGTGACCGTGGAAAAGGGTGAACGCATCGCGCAGGGGATGTTCGTGCGGGTGGACCGCGCCGAGTGGGCGGAAGTGGACGGCCACGGCGCGCAGACACGGGGCGGGTTCGGGTCGACGGGTTGATCGTCCCGTATTTATGATTTTATAATTTGCGACTTGCGATTTTTTTCGAGTTTCCAATCGCAAATCGCAAATCCGTACATCGCAAATTTCACTTACTAATGGGCTTGCGCATGAATGCCGGGACTTCCAGCTCCTCTTCCGTCAGGCCGAGCGTATTCGTCTTGGCCGGCTCGAGGAAGGATGAGCGGGATGGCTGCTCCACTCTCTCTTCGTTCGCAGAAGAGTAGCGCGCAGGCGTGTGGACGCCGGGCTTGAGAGCGCGCGCCGCATTGATGGTGGGCAGACCCTCCAGATGCGCCTCTTCGAAGCCTGTTGCGATGACCGTCACCTTCACCTCGCCCGTGAACTTTTCGTCGATCACCGCGCCGAAGATGATGTTCGCCTCGGGATCGGCGGCCTCGGTGATGATGCGCGCCGCCTCGTCCACCTCGAACATAGAGAGGTCCGTGCCGCCCGTGATGTTGAACAGCACGCCCTTGGCACCAGAGATGGAAAGATCAAGCAAAGGACTGTCGATGGCTGCCCGGGCCGCCTCGGCCGCGCGGCTGTCGCCCGTGCCGTAGCCGATGCCCATCAGGGCCGTGCCGGCATCCTGCATGATCGACTTCACGTCGGCGAAGTCGACGTTGATGAGCCCGTGTTCGGTGATCAGGTTCGAAATGCCCTCGATAGCATGTTGCAACACCTCGTCCACCACCTGGAACGCCTCGGTGAGGGGTGTGGTCTTGTCGATCAGCGAGAGAATCTTGTCATTCGGGATCGTGATGAGCGTATCCACCTTGCCCTTGAGGTTCGCGATGGCGTCATCGGCCTGCTGTTTCCTCTTGAGCCCCTCGAAGCTGAAGGGCTTGGTCACCACGGCCACCGTCAGAATCCCCATGCTGCGGGCGAGCTCGGCAATCACCTGCACGCTGCCGCTGCCCGTTCCGCCGCCCAGTCCCGCGGTGATGAAGAGCATATCCGCCCCTTCCAGCGCGGACTGAATCTCGGCGCTGCTCTCCTCCGCGGCCTTCTTGCCCACTTCGGGGTTCGCCCCGGCCCCAAGCCCGCGGGTCGTTCCGCGGCCGATGGTGATCTTGCGCGGCGCCGGATTGTGGTAGAGCGCCTGCATGTCGGTATTGAGCGCGACGAACTCGACACCCTGAACTTTGGAATCGATCATGCGCTTCACAGCATTCGAGCCGCCGCCCCCGGAACCGAGGACGATGAGACGCGCACCCGGTGTCGCGTCGGGACGCACCTCGCGCGAGACCAAGGGATTGTCGTCGTGGCTCGCACCATTACCACTGGTCGCACGTGAGCCGGAGAAGAGAGAGCGGAGAGTATCGGACATGGGAGTAGGGGGGAGGGCTTAGGGGGGAGGGTTAGGGAACTAGGGAACAGGGAAATAGGGAACTCGGGAATTAAGGAAGGAGACTCTTGAACCAGGAACCGACGCGCTGGACGGCGCGCTTCATCTGCGCCGTTCCGACCATCGGTGAGCTTTCGCCCTCGCGCACGCCCCAGATGAGGGTGCCGAGGCCGGTGGCGTAGGCCGGGTCATCCACCTTCTCGATGACGCCGCCGATATCCACGGGGAATCCCATCTGCACCGGCAGGCCCAAGACGTCGCGGGCCAGATCGAGCACGCCCGGCGCCTTGGCCGCCGCTCCGGTGAGCAGGGCCCCTGCGGGCAGCATGCCGCTGCGGCCGATGCGCGTGAGCTCCTGCTTCACGAGCGAGAAGATCTCGAAGTACCGCGCCTGCATGATCTCGGCCATGTAGCGCTTGCTCACCGTCTGCGTATCGACCTTGCTCACGGAAGAGAGATCGATCATCTCGCGCTCGGCGATCTCTTGCGGCAACACCGATCCGAATTCGATCTTGATCTTCTCGGCCGTATCAATGGAGGTCCGCAGGCCGATGGCGATATCGTTCGTCACGCTCTCGCCCCCGAGCGGCAGGCTGGAGGAATACAGAATCGTCCCCTCCTCGAACACCGCAACGCTGGCGCAACCCGCGCCGATGTCGATGACGACGACGCCCAGCTCCTTCTGACGCTTGGTGAGGACGGCCTCGGGTGCGGCGATGGTCGCCGGTACCAGATCGTCGATGTCGACGCCGGCCTGATCCACGCACTTTTCAATGTTCTTCACATGCTGCACATGCCCCGTGACGATGTGGGCCTCCACCTCGAGGCGGATGCCCGTCATGCCCACGGGGTTCTTGATGCCGCGCTGCTCATCCACCGCGTACGACTTGGGTTCGATATGCAAAATACGGCGGTTCTGCGGAATGCTGACAGCCTGCGCGGCCTCGAGCACGCGCCCCACGTCCTCCACCGTGATTTCGGAACCCGAGATGGCGATGACACCGCGGCTGTCGAACGACTCGATATGCGACCCGCTCAATCCCACGAACACGTGGTTGATGGGTACCCCCGCCATGCGCTCCGCATCCTCTAAGGAGGAGATGATGTTATGGATGAGCTCCTCCACGTCGATCACGTGCCCCTTGCGCATGCCATGGGAGGGCGAGAGGCCGACACCGATGACATTGGGAATGAGTTTCTCCTGATCGGAGTCCACCACGGCAACGACTGTTCGGATCTTGGCGCTGCCAATATCGAGACTGGCGACAATGCGTTCTTTTGACATGGGTAGAGGGGGATCAGGAAATGGTGAGTACAGAAGATGTTCCGCGTATCCCAAAATGGAACATCCGCGAAACAACGGCAGTCTAATTGTCTAAACGAAGGATCCGCAAGATTGAAGTGAGTATCTTTGGTATACAGCGAAGAGCATGAAGAACAATTTTACTGTTCCGTTTTTTCCTCATCCACTGGGGATGAAGTCATATTGCCACTCCGCGATAACAACAACCAAAAATGGATGAACACAGTTTGTCGTCAACAGAAAAGCTACTCTGTTATCCGAAAAAGAGTGTCATGGTGAGCTCTGTCGAACCATGACAATTTCGCTCATGAATCACCCTTCGACAGAGCTCAGGGTGACAACGCCGCCTTCTTAGAAAAGCAGCAGCTGCTCCGTCGTCTTCACGACAGAAGTCTCCGCTTGCGGCACATCTTCAGGAGCACAGTGCGCCCTGCCGA
>JAUSKD010000012.1 GCA_030647195.1 Candidatus Peribacter sp.
ATCACACCGCCGTTCGCGACACCCGCAAGGATCTGTGGGTGAATGATTTCGGCGATGCCTTCGCGCTTCTGAATGGCAAGAAGATTCAGGAATCACCGAAGGACAATCTCTTCCCGCTCCTGCAGCTCGACAATACCGACATCATGCCTACGGCCCAGCTGGATACGGCCCGGCCGCTCTCGGATGGCAGCCTGATCCGCTCGACCGATGACTCGGTCAATACGGATAACCCCGGCCGCCGCGTGATCACGGAATGGTGGCAGGAACAGCAGACACAGGCACACAAGCTCTTCACGTCTGCCGTCCTCCGCCTCATCCTGCCGACGCCGGCTTCCGTCGGGCTCAATCTGTCGGATCCGTTCCTGACACCCAAGACGAGCAGCAGTTCGCAGAGCTCGCGACGGGACAATCAGCAAATCATTGATATCCAGATTCACTCTTCGCCCGAGGACCTGCTCTCGGAGGTCAGCGCCTACCTGCAGAACGGGCTCCTCCTCCATGTGCGCGAGGAACCTGTGCCGCTCGTGGTGCCGCTCGCCTCGCCGGTGGAACTGCGCGCACTCGCGCAGGGCTGGAAACGCTGGGGCGAGGAGCAGGAGGGTGAGGCAAAAACGAAGGCGGAGATGGCCGCGCAGAAACTCGAAGACTACGCGGAGCGCATCGATCAGGTGCGGGCACTGCGGGGAGAGATGGCCCGGTACATCGGGCGATTGCTCACGTACCAGGGCACGATGATGCGCGCGATCGGCGAGTGGCTGACCGCGAATCTGGGAACCTGGGAACAGTACGCCGCCGTCCGGCAGCAGAGCCTCGATCTGAAGCCCAAGTGGGAGGAAATTCAGCAGAAGTACCGCGTCTTCCATGACCGGACCAACATGCCCTGGTGCCGCAATGATCGCTTCACGACACCCACGTACTCCTTCCTCGACGACTGGATGCCGGGGCCGGCAGACCCGCGCGACCTCAAGCTGAATATCGATGACCCGCCGGCCAATGATCAGGAAACGGAAAAACTCCCGCGGTTGAATGTCGAAATGCTGCCCGATCTCGTGTACGACTTCACGGCCCTGCGGGTCTCGACGGGGACCATCCTGCTGCCCGTCCTGACCCCCATCCAGATCAAGCTGAAGCAGTCGCTCTTCAATCCTCCGGCATTCTACGAAGAAATCGGCGAAATCTCGGCACAGTTGGAAGAGCTGAGCAATCTGCCGGATCTGCCGCCCGTGCCGACCATCTATCAGGAAGTCCTGGATACCCTCTTCCCGACAGAAGTCATCCACCTGTCCTCGCCGTCCCAGGTGAATCCGGCTGTCGCCAATCTGCCGCCCGAGATCGAACAGGTGATGGATCGCATTTCGACGATCATCACGCAAATGGATGAGACGTACAAAACGTTCTGGGACAGCATCACGACCTATCCCGAACAGGATGTCCCGGAGAAGAAATGGGACTGCCAGAATCTCAAGGTCATGCCATGTGTCCAGGTCGAAATGGATCTGCTGGAGCGTTTTACCCGTATCGGAGCCCGCCCCGCCGTCCAGCTGACGGAGGACGTGCAATCACGCGGTTTCCAGCGAACGGCCGCGATCAAAGATGCCACGGTGGCATCCAAGCTGCCAAGCATGAGGTTGGTGCCCCCGACCGCGATGCCCCCCTGCCCGCGCGAGGACTGGGCCTGCCAGGTCCTCAATGTCGAGAAAACATATGCGCGGGAAGGCTGGCGCGTGGAAGGGGTCGAAGAGAACCTTGGCAAAGAAGATCTGGCGACACTCCGCACCCGGCTGAGAAAAGAGACCATCCCCGGCAACAGCTCGAGCTCGTTCCCCTACATGGTCAGCCCGGAAGACATGCTGCCGTCCTTCAATATTCCGTCTCCCATCCTGCTCCCGACCAATCGCTTCCAATCAAGCAGTGCCTCCTCTTAACGCAATGATGCGCCGCCCCTTCATCCTCTGGCTTCCTGTGATCTTCCTGCTTGCTGTGCCGGCACGCGGCCTGTCTGAACCTGTCGTCGAGGCCGATATTCCCACCTGCCGCACCCTGGTGGTCAATGCCCTGTCCAGGGAACAGCGCCTGTACAGGAGTGTGCTCTTCGGACAGAAAAAAGCGAAGGATGCCCCGCTGAATGAAGTGCGCTTCGACAGTGACGGCCACCCGTGGATCAAGGAGAAGGAGGATAACTGGCGCTCGGTCTCTCCGGGATACGAGGATACGGAATGGACCGATACGCAGATGGACAACATGAGTGAGCTGCCCGTGCGCACGGGCATCTTCGAAACCCGCCGGGTCTCGACCTCGGATCTGGTGCCCCACCTCACGCAGGCCTACCGCGCCCTCAAGTGCCGCTCCACAATCGTCTGCAAAGTTGTGGAGAATTCCCTGGGGCAGGAGAGTGCCGAGCCGCAGGAAGTGACGGTCGTGGTACCCGGATGCATCGAGGAAAAACGAAAAACCTTCCCGGGATGCCATCTGGTGGCGGCGGAACGCACCAAGCCGGAAGAGGCTGATCTGCTCACCTATTGCCGTAGCGTGCAGGGCGGCCTCGTAGAGCGGGAAAAAGACC
Organism: Candidatus Peribacter sp.; assembly: GCA_030647195.1. Lineage (GTDB taxonomy): Bacteria > Patescibacteriota > Gracilibacteria > Peribacterales > Peribacteraceae > Peribacter. The sequence goes on from JAUSKD010000012.1 coordinate 2,564, forward strand.
TGCTCAAGATGACGACGGAATACGACGCCTCTTACCGCTCCCTGCTCCAGCTCTCGGGGCAGATGGATGCGTTCCTGCAGGAGTTCCGCTGGCCGCTGGCCAATTCCCTGCGCAAGACCGCAGAGCTGGTCGGCGCCCTGTATCGCATCCCCTGTTTCATCGCCAGTTGCGACGAAGCCCCGGCCCCCAACCCTGACTGATGCTCTCCCGCCCCCGCATTGTCGGCCTGTTCGTCTTCCTGATGCTGGCGGCACTGGGCGCCGGTTTCATCACCCACTCGAAAAAACTCACAGCGACGAGCGTGGATCTGCTCATGCAACGGCAGAAGGACAATTCCATCCTCACGCCGTGTTCCCGGTTCGAAGAGAGTTACATGCAACTGCCCTTCCGGGACGGGAATTTTGCAGAGTGGCCGAAGTTCTACCACGCCACCGCCGCGGCCATTATCGAGGAGCACATCCAGTCGTTCTCGCGTGCCCCGAAATGCGCCGCGGCAACGGGAAACGACGTGTTGCCTGCCGGACCGAAGTTGAAAGAGCTCGCGCAAAAGCTTCCCAGTTGGAAAAACGCATCGGTCAGCCAGTGGGAGACAAGCTCCGTTCTTCTCGAATTTCTGCGCGCCTATGAGTGTGCTCTAAAGGAGCGGCTGTACTTCCTGCATCCGGAAGCCGTCAAAGAGATAGAGAAGATGCGGGCATCGGAGGGAAGCACCGAAGATATCACGCTCGGAGAGGTTGTCATGGAAGTCTCGCAAGAGGACAGGACAATCGCGAAAGAGCTGGCAACCGCCCGGCCCACGCTCAATCGCTCGCTCGCAGTGCTGGCCGGTGTAAGCCGCCTGCTTCCGCTCCATACGGAGCTGCAGTGTATCGAGCGGGCCTCGCTCGACATACGCAATGCCCTCGCGCTCGGCGCGGAGGCCGGCGCCTGCCTGCCCCGCATCTGGAACGCCAAGGATCCGCTTCGAGATTTGCCCCAGTGAAACGCCTTTTCGCCTGCACCGGCTTCACCCTGCTGCTCCTTGCCGCAACTGCTCACGCGCAGAACCTCGGCGGCCTGCAGCTCTACGAAAACATGCACAAAATCACGCTGCAGGAGGTTGCCCTGGAGGGCGTGAATGATCAAATCGTCAACTACGTCGTCCAGATGGCGGACCAGGAGGAAATGATCCCTGAAGGGAAGACAGTTTCGGACATGAAGGAGGTGGTAAAGGCCGCCTTCGAGGCGCGGCTCGATGATTTCTGCGAGCAGTACAGCGGCTCGTTCGATGCCTGCCCGCAGGCGTATCAGATGTTCCGCGAATGGGGCTTGGACATCATCGACACGCGCACACTCTCGACGGATCTGCTCCACATCGCGGCTGGCTACGAAACGGGCGTGAGCGGGAACATGGGTGAAATCTTCACCATCGCGGAACGCACGCTCACCATCCGGAACATCTGGCGAAGCCAGGATGACGCCCTGCTCACGCCCGAGGTCTTCCCACTCGTACGGGCCATCCCCCGGCCGGACAACGTGACGGACGGCATGTTCGACGATCTGGGATCCGAACTCAAAAAATACGTGCCGAACGCCGTCTGGCGCTACCGCTACGGCATTGCCGCGTTCGACAAGCAACCGCCCTGCAAAGAAACCGGCGGCTCTACCGAGCTCTTTGAGGCGATCGAGGAACGCTCGTGCATAGTGGAAGAGAAGCTCCGCGCCCTCAGGGACGCCCTGCCCTCGGCTGTTTCCGCCTACAGTCCTCTACTGCAGCGCGGCGAGATCGTCATCTTCCCTCTGCGCAGGCTGGATGACCCCGCACACGTCATTGTCTGGATGATGGCGGAGAATGTGAATGGAACAATCCGGCGGGATGTCGGGCTGGGATGGGATCTGATGCTCGATTCCGTGCCGATAGGCATTCTGGGCGGATCGCCCTGCGACACGGGCAAGCTGGGCGAGCCGTACTGCACGGTGGTGGAGCGCTTCTCTATCCGCCCCGGCGGAAGGTACGAAGATCCCCCCAAAGAACCCGGAGTGGAGGAAGGTGGCCTGTGCCAGCTGCCTTTCGCGCGCGATGGCTACCTCTGCCGTCCGCTCCGACCCGACCGGTGCAATGCAGAAATTGAAGACAAGGAACCCGACTCCATCGTGCTGGCGGCGTGCCAGCCCACGCGGGCCAAGCAACCGGTCGCGATGACGCAGTCCGGCCCCGACATTTGCCGAACCGGCTGGTGGCGCATCCCCACGGAAGAAACGATCAACACGACTCTGCCGCCCCTGGATCAGATCGATACCCTGCGCCCGGGCAAGTGCAGTATCTGCAAACCGGCGATGTATTGCGAAGCATCCTGCCCCGGGAACGCCATGGCGTATACGTATCCAAAAAATGAAAATGGAGTGATTCGGATTTGCATTTCGAGTGGTGCACGCCGCTCTCTGCTGCGCGCATCCATCATGCATGAACTGGTCCACGCACAGCAGGAGTGTGACCAGAAAGCAGGCACCGATGTCACCGATACTCTGGAACATTGCTGCGCGCGTGAAATGGAAGCCTATACCGTCGGTTGCCGGACGCTGGCCGAGGATGGCATCCTGGAATTTGCGGGGATGTCGATGGAGGAGTGCGCCGGAAGTCAGGCGAATATCAGCTGTCAGGAATTCGGCGCAAACGCCTGCGCAAATGTCGACACCGCCGCTTTCATCGATCGGTTTGGAAAAGCCGTGGAAAAATGGGAACAGACTCCCGGTCTTCAGCTTCCCACCTGTTCGGAGATTTCCAATTTGGGTGTCAGCGGCGTGATGAATCTGGATTCGCGCATTCTCTCGATGGTCGAGGCTATGAACGGCGCCTGCACTCCCGGTTGCCAGACCAAGTATCAGAACACCATCGGCAACAATCTTTGCTATATCGGACAATGCATCGAGCAGTCCATCGAGCAGTCTCGCGTCATCCCGGGCCGCATGGCACTGGTCGTCGGGGATGAATCCTTCCCGTGGGATTCCTGCGCGGCCAACGATTCTCAGGCTGGCGGGTTGATTACACTCCCCGCCATCTCGCCCCCCCTCGCTCCCGCTTACAATCCGCGCCTGCTCGTGGAGTCACTGGACCGGGCCCTCTGCCAGTTGAACGGCCTCCCCGCCCTGACGCCTCCGGTCCGCTGCCAGTTCGATTATCAGCGTCGGCTGAGCATCCCCACCAGTGACTACGTATCGACGGCGCTCAGTTTCGCGTCACAAATAGAGGAGAATGAAACGCCGACTGCCTCGCTGCAGCGCATGACGCAGGGCATCGCGACACGCATCGGCACCTCGATGCTCACCCGCTACCTCTCGTGGGCGAGCATGGCCCTCTCCGATACGCTGCGCACCGGCAACCGGTTATTAAATTCGATGGAAAAAACAGAGTTCCCACGCACGACCTGCCCGCGCACCGCAACGGAAAAACCTGATTTCTGCAGTGCTTCCTCTTCTTCGGACTGATGAAACGCATTGCCCTTCTGCTCGCCGGCACCCTGACACTCTCCGCCACCCTGACGGCCCTGGCGGCAGGCCTGCCCACGGTAGCCCTGGCGCAGGGCGATCAGTATGCCGACCTCACGCCGGTTTCCCCCTACATGGAACGGGTGGTGCGCCGGGTCCGTGCAGGGCTCGATGCTGCGGGTGGGGGCGAGACCACCTCCGACAAGGCACTCAAGCTCTTCTGGCTCGACCAGGTCACCGGCGCCATCCTGCTCACGGTCGATACGGATCTGCGCCTTGTGGAGCAACAGAAGGACCTGATCGAAAATTCCCCGTGCCTGCGGCTCGATACGCTCATCATCGAGGGTTGGATGGAGCGCGCGAGGATACGGAAGAACGATGCCATCGAGGCGGGAAACATTTCGGAGGCGATGACATTGATTTCCATGCAACGATTTTTGAATAACCGGTACAAAGCCCTGCTCGTGGGCGCCCGGGACCCCACCTACGTGGATGCGGAAGAAGGATCGCTCTACGGGTTCGATCCTCCCCCTTTCTGGTGTTGCCCCGGCGATGCGGAGGAAGGCGAAGAGAGGAACACCGCCTGTACACAGATCGGGGAGGATGACTACACCGGGTGCGTGGAGAAGAGAGGAGAGGCATTCAAGAGGCGTTTTGCGTGTGTGCAAGCGGGCTGCACATCGACGGAAACGGGGGGAGAAGACGAAGAAGAGCCCTGTCCCTTCAGTACCGACTACCTGCCCCCCACCGGGGTCGGGTACGGATGCGATCTCTCGGTCCTGGAAAGCCGCATGAACGGCCCCGAAGGCATCGTGAAGGAAATCGAGGGTCTGCAGAAACTGGTGGAGGATCGGGATGCTGCCATTGCGGATATCGGGACAGTCAGGGATACCGTCGAAAATCTGGAGCGACGTTTGGGCGGAGGGACCTCGGATCTCTCGAATTTCGGAGCGGGAGCGAGTAACAAGCGAGAGCACAAAGTGAAGAACGGATGCCTTGCGGAAGATGAGAAACTCCCGGAGGGCGTCGCGTTCTGGGACAACCGGGGACCGTTCTCGTTCTCACCCCATGAAATCGTCCTCATGCCGAAACTTTCCATCCTGTGGAACGCCTGGGGCCGACAGCGCCTCCCGCCTGACTACCTGCGCGATGCCAATCAACTACGCGAAGGAACTCCCGAGAAGGAGGCCGCGCAAGACATGGAAAACGGCATGCTCTTCTGGCTGCTTGGCGCGCGCTCCCATGCTCAGTTGTATTTGCAGAATTTCAGCCTGGGCCAGGCCAAAGAGGAGAGCACGCAGATCGCAAAAACCATCGATGCTCCGCTCAGGGTGCTCGAGACCCTTGTTCCACTCCGCAAGGAAGTGCGCCAGCTTGCGTTGGCCGTGCAATCTTCCGACAAGGGACTGAGAAAGTTCGTGCGCGACTTTGCGGCATTCCTGCGCACCTCCTGCATCTTCAGGCCCTGTAATGAGCAACTGGACCGCGTGCTGAAGATCATCTTCAAGGACGAATGTTTCCCGTATGTGAATGGAGCGGCCCTCGATGAGGATGTCGCGGCAAAGTGCAAAAATGCCGCAGGACTATGAGGGAATTTGCGATTGCCCGATTGAAAGATTTGCGATTTGAGAGTGGGAATAAATCGCAAATCGCAAACGAGAAAATCCACAAATATGCCCCTGCTCCTGCTACACTCGTCTCCCCATGAAACCCGAGGATTTCGTCCATCTGCACCCGACTTCGCTTCTCGCTTCGCTCGAAGCTACGCCGGGCAAGCTGCCACTCCCTCTATGAAAGCGCCCGACTTTGTCCATCTCCACTGTCACAGTACGTATTCCCTCCTCGAGGCGCTCCCCAGCCCCGAAGAGATTGTGGAGCGCGCGAAGGAGCTTGGCGAAAGCGCAGTCGGCATAGCGGATAAGGGGTATATCTACGGCCTCGTGGAGTTCTATCAGGCGACGAAGAAGGCGGGGCTCAAGCCGATCCTCGGTCTTGAAACCTACGTGGCGGCCCGCACTCGCTTCGATCAGGAGACCGGCACCGATACCAAACGCTATCCTTTAGTCCTGCTCGCGGAAAACGAGGAAGGGTACAGAAACCTGCTCTCTCTCGCCACGCAGGCCGCTCTGGAAGGCATGTACTACAAGCCGCGGGTGGACGCGGAGCTGCTCGGCAAGTATGGCAAAGGGCTCATTGCCCTCACGGGTCCGATCGGCGGTGCCATCCCGCAGGCGGCGCTGGTGGAAGACGGCGAGCGCATCCGGGAGCTCACGGAGCTCTACCGTTCCTTTTTTGGAAAGGACAATCTCTATTTCGAACTCATGGATCTGCCCAACGTCACGGGGCAGAACGAAGTGAATCAGCAGCTCATCGCCTGGGCGAAGAAATTGGATGTTCCGCTGGTCGCCACCTGTAACAGCCACTACTGCCGGCCCGGAGACAGCGAGGCGCACGACGTCCTTCTCTGCATCCAGAAGAACGCGAATGTCGCCGATCCCGCCCGCTTCTCGATGCGCGACAGCGACTTCTCCATGCGTCCGTTCGAAGAGCTGGAACGTGCGTTCACCCACGTGCCGGAGGCGCTCACGAACACCCGCGTCATCGCCGACCGCTGCTCCGTCACCCTGGAATTGGGAAAGTACCGCATCCCCCGCTATCCGGTACCGGAGGGCCAAACCGAGGAATCCGAGCTCTCCCGCCTTGCCGGCGAAGGATTCGCACAGCGGTATCCGAATGCCACGCAGGAACAGAAAGAGCGCCTGAAGCACGAGCTCTCCGTCATCAACAGCATGGGATTTGCAGGATATTTCCTCATCGTCGCCGATTTCATCAACGAGGCGAAGCGCAGAGGAATCGCGGTGGGCCCGGGGCGGGGATCGGCGGCGGGATCCATCGTGTCCTACAGCCTGAATATCACGACGCTTGATCCCCTGGAACACGGGCTCCTCTTCGAGCGGTTCCTCAATCCCGAACGCATCTCGATGCCGGATATCGACACGGATTTCGCCGACACCCGAAGAGATGAGGTGTTGGAATATGTCCGCAACAAGTACGGGAACGACCGTGTCGTGCAAATCTGCACATTCGGAACATTGGCCGCCCGTGCGGCTGTGAAAGATGTGGGGCGTGCCTACGGCGTGCCATTTCTCGAAATGAATGCGCTGGCAAAGCTCATCCCCGAACGTCCCGGCGTAACACTGAAGGATGCCATGGAAACAACGGAATTGAAGGGGGCCTACGATGCCAACGAGACCTACCGAAAAATCATCGACACCGCGTTCAAGCTGGAAGGAAAAGCCCGCCACGTCTCGGTGCACGCGTGCGGCGTCATCATCACGCCGGAACCCACGGTGCATTTTTCCGCGCTCCAACGCGCTCCCAAGGACGAAAACATCATCATTACACAGTATGAAGCGAAGCCGATGGAGGCACTGGGGCTTCTGAAAATGGACTTCCTGGGGCTCACGAACCTCACGGTGATCCAAACCACGCTGGAGATCATCCAGCGCCTCTACGACACGCAGATCGACATGGCCAACCTGCCCCTGAACGACAAACCCACCTACGAGCTGCTACAGCGCGGAGACACGACGGGGGTGTTCCAGCTGGAATCCGCAGGGATGCGCCGCTACTTGAAGCAACTCGTCCCCACGACATTCAATGATATCACCGCGATGGCGGCGCTCTTCCGCCCGGGCCCCATGGAATGGATTCCGAGTTTCATCAAGCGCAAACATGGAAAAGAACAGGTGGAATATCTGCATGCGGATGTGGAACCCATCTTCCGTGAGACGTACGGCATCGGCGTCTACCAGGAGCAGATCCTCCAGCTCGCCCGCGTGTTTGCCGGTTATTCACTGGGAGAAGCGGATCTTCTGCGGCGCGCAATCGGGAAGAAAATTAAGAAAGAGCTCGATGCTCAGCGGGATAAGTTCATCGCGGGAGCGATGCAGAAAGGACACGGGCAGCCACTGGCAGAGAAGATTTTTGACGACGTCATTCTGCCGTTCGCAGGGTACGGATTCCCCAAGGCGCATGCTGCCGGCTATGCGCGCATCGCATTTGAAACCGCGTACCTGAAGGCGCACTTCCCGACGGAATTCATGGCCGCGCTGCTCTCGAGCGACGCCCAGCGGACGGACCGCGTGATGATCGAGATCGAGGAGTGCCGCCAGATGGGCATTCAGGTGCTCCCGCCGGATATCAATGAATCACTCCGTCACTTCACCGCCCTTCCGCCAGAAGGGGCAAAACTTGTCCGGGGAACCGCCCAAAAAGGCTCCATTCGTTTCGGCTTAAGCGCTATCAAGGGCATCGGGGACAGCTCGGTGCAGCAGCTCATCGCCGTCCGCGAAGCGGGAGGGAAATTCAAGTCCATCGAAGATTTCGCCCGTCGTGTTCCGTCGAAAGTGCTCAACAAAAAGCTCATCGAGGCACTCGCGAAATCCGGCGCACTCGATTCCCTCGGCGAGCGGCGGACGCTCGTGGATCACTACGAACACATCGTCGACTACTCCAAATCCAGCGGAGACGTTTCTGCGGCGCAGAATGATCTTTTCGCTTCCACGAGCGCCAGTATGGATGATGCCAAAATTGAATTCCCCAAAGTGCCCGAGGCGACATCGCTGCAGAAACTGCAGTGGGAGAAAGAAACGCTCGGCATGTATGTCAGCAGTCACCCGCTCGCCGGGCTCAAGAAGTACATCGGCAAGAAAGCCCAGTTGGTGGCCGACCTCACCGTGAAGGACAGCGGCAAAAAAGTGAAGATTGCCGGCCTCGTCGAAAGCATCAAAAAAATCACGACCAAGAAGGGCGAAACGATGGCCGTGATCCTGCTCGAGGACCCGACAGGGAAGATCGAGGCGACGCTCTTTCCGCGCGTCTATGCCGAATTCGCCCAGCTTCTGGAGATGCCGGACTCCGTGATGGTCGTGGGTGGAACGGTGGATTTGCGGGCCGGGCAGCTGCAGATCCGCGCCGACGCCCTCAAGCGTGCCGTGCTCTCCACGATGATCGCGCACGCCAAAGAGGAAGGATTTTTCGATGAAGAGGAGGCGCGCGCCGGCCTCTCCATCATGCGCAAGAGCGCCGGAGAATCGGAAGAGGTCGAACTGGTGGATGAAGAGGGCAACGTGATCGCGGGGGCAACCGTTACCGTCGGGGAGACGGCGCCTGCGGATGATTTCCACGGGCCGCTCAGCGCATGGATCCTGAAAGGCATGCCGGTCTCAGACCTTCTGCAGGAATTGGGATTCACCGATACCGAAGCCCCGGAAACCGTGGCGGAAGGGGAGAAAACCCAGAAGAAACCGGCCTCCCGGGAAAAGACGAAGGATCCCGTGCAGGAACCCAAAACGTACTCCACCGAAATCTCCATTCACACGATCGAACTGCCCGAGCGCGCGCCCAAAAAGCTCCTGCTGGATCTGAAGCACGTGCTCGAGACCTTCCCGGGCAAGGAGAAAGTGCAGCTCAAGATCGGCGAGCAACTGATCTCTCTGCCCCTCACCATCAACATGTCGACGATTTTGGAGAAGAAGATCGAGGATGTTTTGAGTGGATATGCGACAATGGCATGATTGGACGGGTCAGGGAGGTAATGAAAGTAGCGAAAGTATCGAAGGTATAATAATGCCATCTGTATCTATAGACCTTTCCGCGCCTCCGTAGACTTCCTTTACCTTCCTTACTTTCCTTACCTGCCATACCCCTGCTCGTTCTCCCCGTTGCTCCGCAGGCCATCGATCAATCTCTGGAAATCCTTTCGCAAGGCGGCGTCATCGCCCATGCCACCGAGACCTGCTACGGGCTCGCCTGCGACCTCTCGAACCCCGATGCGGTGGCCAAACTCTTTGCGATCAAAGGACGCGCTTCGGATCAGCCCGTGAGCGCCCTGTTCCCTTCAGCGGAAGAAGCGAAGAAGTATGTCGAATGGAACGACCGCGCCGAGGGGCTGGCCCAAAGCCATCTGCCGGGCCCGCTCACGCTTATTCTGCCTCGTCGCAGTGATGCTCCTCCACTCTTCACCGTCCCAGCTACAAGCTATCAGCTAAAAGCTACCAGCTCCGTCGGTATCCGCATCAGTAGCCACCCTCTCGCCATGGAGTTGGCCACGCGCTTCGGCAAGCCTCTTTCCACCACTTCCGCCAATCTTCACGGCAAGCCAAGTCCCTACTCGGCACAGGAAATCAAACGGCAGTTTCAATCCTCTGCGAACCAGCCGGACCTGATCCTCGACAGCGGGGAATTGCCGCCTGCGCCACCATCCACCATCATCGATCTCACACAGAAGGACGAAACCCGAACAAAACGCCAGGGAGGCCTTGCCGTCTGACAATGACACTCCATAACTCATACGGAATACGTCATACGGTATACTGGAGACCGTTTCCCCCCTGCCCATGGCCAAAAACGAGAAGACCAGCCCGCGCGTCGCACGTATCGCCGCACGACTCTTGAAGAGGAGCGGAAGCAAGAAAGTGCGTGCCGTCTCGGCCAGCGCTCTCACGCAATCGGCCGATCGCCGCAGAAAGCGCCGCTAGGGCACCACGAGAAAAACCGGGCTACCAGCTTCAAGCTACCAGCTTCAAGCTGTACTCTGGTGCCATGTACTGCCCGCGATGCAAGGCCGCCGATACATCCGTCGTCGATTCCAGACTGGCGGAAGAGGGTCGCGCGATCCGGCGGCGGCGCGAATGCCCCAAGTGCAATCACCGCTTCACCACGTTCGAGCGTCAGGAGCTTTCGAACCTCATTGTCATCAAGCGTGATGGTACCCGCGAACCCTACAGCCGAACCAAGCTGGAACGGGGTATCTGGCTTTCCTGCACGAAGCGCCCGATCACGCAGGAAAAGATCGACCGCCTGCTCACGAAACTCGAAGAGAAATGGGGCGGCAACCGCCGGGAGGTAGCCAGTTCCACCATCGGTACCGATGTCATGCGCGAGCTCAAAAAGCTCGACACCGTCGCCTACATCCGCTTCGCCTCCGTGCACCGGGAATTCAAGGATGTGCAGGAATTCAAGAAGGAATTGGGGCAGCTATTGAAGTAAAGAAAGTAAGGAAGGTAAGGGAGGTTGGGAAGGTGATTTCTGCTATGCTTACACTCGTATTGCCTTCTGTACTTACCGTACCTTCTTTACTTCCCACGCCTTCCTTACCTCAAAGACATGTTACGAACACATACCTGCGGGGAACTGACGGTCAAGAATGCCGGCAAGCCGGCGACATTGTGTGGCTGGGTACACCGGCGCCGCGACCATGGCGGGCTCATCTTTGTGGATTTGCGGGACCGTTATGGCTTCACGCAGATCGTATTCGATCCGGAAAATACATCCACGTTCGCAGCCGCGGAAAAGATCCGGCCCGAGTGGGTACTGAAGATCACGGGGCTTGTCCGCAAGCGTTTGGAAGGAGCCGAGCGGAAGGAAAATCCAACCGGAGGCATCGAGGTATTGGTGGAAAAACTGGAGGTGCTGAACGAGGCCAAGACGCCTCCTTTCGAAATCGACGTGGAGAAGGATGTAGGAGAGGAGGTGCGCCTGCAGTACCGCTATCTGGATCTGCGTCGCGAGCGCATGAGCAAGAACTTAGTCCTGCGCCACAAGCTGCTCCAGGCCACGCGCCGTTTCTTCTACGATCGCGACTTCATCGAGATCGAAACGCCCATTCTCATCAAGGGCACGCCCGAGGGCGCCCGCGAATACATCGTCCCCAGCCGCCTCTACCACGGACAGTTCTACGTGCTGCCGCAGTCCCCGCAACAATTGAAGCAGCTCTCGATGGTGGCCGGCCTGGACCGCTACATGCAGATCGCCCGTTGTTTCCGCGACGAGGACTTGCGCGGCGACCGTCAGCCGGAATTCACCCAGATGGACCTGGAAATGAGCTTCGTCACCGCCGAGGATGTGATGCAGATCAATGAAGAGGCACTCATCGCGATCACGAAGGAACTCAAGCCGGATGTGAAAATCCAGACCGTGCCCTTCCCGCGCTTCAGCTGGCAGGAAGCTATGGAGAAATACGGCTCCGACAAGCCCGATCTGCGCTACGGCCTCGCTCTCACGAACGTGACGGATCTGTGCGAAAAGTGTGGTTTTGCCGTCTTTGCCGACACCGTCGCCCGCAAGGGCATCGTGCAGGCGCTGCGCGTGCCGGGAGGTGCCTCCTTCTCACGCAAAGATATTGATGACCTGACGGACAACGCAAAGATCTACGGCGCCAAGGGGCTTGCATGGATCAAGCTGGTGAAAGGAAAATCCGAAGGCGTTCCCGTTGCGAAACTCGGTGAGGAACTCACAAAGAAAATGGGGGAGCGCCTGCAGCTGCAGGACGGCGATATCGCCTTCTTCACCGCCGATATGCTCGAAGTGGCCTGCTTAAGCCTCGGAGCGGTGCGCTGCGAGATCGCGCGGCGCTTAAAGCTCATCCCCGGGAACGTGTTCGCCTTCTGCTGGATCACGGATTTCCCCATGTTCGAGATTGAGAAAGAGACGAAGCAGATCACCGCCATGCACCATCCGTTCACGCGCCCCAAGAACGAAGACCTCGACCGCCTGCGATTAGACCCCCTGCATGTGAAGGCGGAAGCCTACGACATCGTGCTCAACGGATATGAAATCGGCGGCGGCAGTATCCGTATTCATGAGCGCGACCTGCAGAAAGAGATCTTCGACATTCTCAAGGTCTCGGACGAGGACGCCGAGCGACGGTTCGGCCACATGCTCAAGGCCTTTCAGTACGGTGCCCCGCCGCACGGCGGCATTGCCTGGGGTTTGGACCGCATCGCCATGCTGTTCGCCGGCGAGCCCAATATCCGCGAGGTAATCGCCTTCCCCAAGGATCAGAAAGGCAAAGATCTTTTGCTGGCCGCTCCCTCCATCGTCCCCGAAAGCCAGTTGAAAGAGCTGGGTATCCGCATATCGGAATCGTAAATTCCTTCCGTTTTTCCCCCTCATTATGGCGGACAAATTCATCTGGAACCTGCAGTACAGCGTCCATCTCAAAGAGATCGACGAGCAGCACAAACGCTTCTTTGAGCTGATCAATGCTATCTATGACCTGGTCGATGTGCAGAAGGTCGATCCCGAGAAGCTGCTCATTGTGCTGACCCACTTGGGAGACTATGCGTTCTACCACTTCGCCACCGAGGAGGGATACTTCAAAATATTCCATTACGACAATGCGGATATCCACACGCAAGAGCACGACATGTTCCGCGCGAAGGCGAAGGAATTCCTTGAGCGGGCACGCAGGTTGAACGAAGAGGATCCTCATCCCCTTATTGTGGAGATGGCCGATTTTGCGAAAGACTGGCTGGCGCGCCACATTCTGATTGAGGACAAGAAATACATGCCTCTGTTCAGAACCAAAGGATTGCAGTGAACGGGGCAAAGAGGGATTTCTGCTCCTCCTCAGCAATACACGGGAACGTGCGCAAACAGCCGTTTTGTGCTATACTATTCAGATATGGCCGAACCGACCGATCCCAAAAAGGCCGACTTAGATAAGCAGCTGGAGCACGCTCAGCAACTGAGGCGCGAGCAATTGGAGAAAGAGAAAGAAGGACGTGCGGGACGGCAGGAGGAAGGCAAGGAACGCGGCGAGCGGCAGCATGCATTCGCCGAAGCGGACATCCTGGCGGAGGAACGCAAGAAGAGGGAAAAGAAGGAATGGCAGGCGGCGGAAGCGGAGCGCAAGAAGGCTGTGGCCGAGATGAAGAGGAAAAAGGAAGAGGAACGGAAATTCTGGGAGGACCAGGACCTCAAACGCGCGGAGAAGCTGAAGAAACGCGCTGCGTACATGAAGCAGATGCACGAGCAGAGCGCCCGGCAGATGCTATTGGACCGCCGCAAGAACGCAGCGAAAAAGTTGATGGATGACACGCGCGAGAAGGCGGAGTGGGATGCCATGCGCACGCGACAGCAGGCGGAGCTGCAGGCCAAGCAGGAGCGGAGCCGTACCGAGTTGCAGAGCCGCAAGAAACGCGCGGAGGCCGATCAGGAGGAGCAGCGCCTGAAAGAAACCGCGGACGAGGAGGCGCGGCAGAAGAAGGCGAAGCTGGATGCACAGGAGCGGGAGGCACTATCACGGCTGGATGCGGATATGCACCGGCGCAAGACCGAGGCCAATTCGCTGCCCATAGGAATGCGCCAGACAGAGATGAGCAAGATCGAGGCCGATGAGCGCAGGGAACGCGACAAGATCGCACAGGATAAGCGCAGCAAGCAGACCACAGTGGATATGGAAACCACCAAGCGCAAAATGGAATTCGAAGCGCTGGCCCGCCACAAGCGCGAGGACGCGGCGATCCGCGAGCGGGAGAATATGCAGGCGGTGGAGCAGGAAGAGAAGCGCCGCGGCGACCAGGCCGATAAAGAAGCTGTCCGCAAGGAATCAGAAGCCGCCCGTCGCGCAGACCTGATCGCGCGGGGGGAAGAAGAAATCCCTTCATAATCCACCAACCCCCCAGAGCAGGCGTTCTAAGCCTGCGGTTATAAGGAAAATCCGATAGAATGATGAGGGTGGCCCTTCGCGGCCACGATCACCGATAGGCCATGGTGGCGGAACTGGAAGACGCACTAGCTTTAGGAGCTAGCGTCCGCAAGGACTTGTGGGTTCGACTCCCACCCATGGCACCACTCAATTGACATCCTTTAATGCAGAACCGGATGAAACGCCTTTCCGTGCGGCTTTTCATCGGTCAGGAAGTTTGCAAACTGCCAGGTTTGGTCATCCACCGGCCGACCCGTGGGCGTCCAATCAATGGCAAGGGAGGGGAGCGTGCCCAGGTACGGGGCCGCGGCTTCCAGGATCTCACGATGCGGCAGTTGATCGGGAATATGCACGCCCTCTGCGGGATGGCGGATCATCCAGCGCACCGCCGCCATGACCGATGCCGCAACCTGCAGTGTCGTCGCGTTCTGGCCCGGAACGAGTTTGCGAGCCTCATCGATACTGAGCACCGTCCCCATCCACCAGGCCTTGAAATCGTGCCCCATCAGCAGCACGCCCAGCTCATCGATGCCGCTCTGAATATCGTCGCCCAGAATTCTCCATTTTTCCGGCGCCACGAAGTTTCTGGCACGCAGATCTTCAAAGCTGCGAAGAGACTCCGCGCAGGGACAGTACGCATAGTGCACGGTCGGCCGGTAAATGGGCGTTCCGTCGTCGTTCCACGTCGTCAGGGCATCGGCCAGTGTGAATGCCTCGCCGTGACGCACGATCATGCCCACGATCTCCTGACTCGGCACACGCGACTTCACACAGGTATCGATGCCGAAGCGCCTGAGGCAGATCTGATTCTTCGGCCCGGACGCATGCGTGCAGCCGTCTTCCGGCATCGTTCTCTCGTGTGTACCCCATCCCATTTCGGCCGGCGCAGTGCCCTCCTCACGGAACCCCTCCACGCTCCAGGTATTGAGGAATGTCTCCGGATCACGGGGGGTGTGGGCGATTTGCGTGTCGATTTCGCTGATGTGAATGGTCTGCACGTTGAGCAGCGCCGTGAGTCCGGCGAAATTTCCGTAACGCATGGCATGAGTGATTGCTTCGCGGCGCGGGTCGTGCGGCTTTTCGCTGATGAGCCTCTCGCCGATATCGAGAAGTGCCTTTTTGGCGAAATGCGAAACGAGCCCCGGATTCGCCCCATGCTCCAGAACGGCCGTGGGACCGGGCTTGTCCTTCCAGGAATGCATCAGCGCACGGATCGCCATGTGACGCACGTAGAGCGTCTGATCGCAGGGACTGGAATGTTCCCTCCCTTCGTACGGATCCCAGAGTTCTACAGAGGTGTTGATGTAGAGAACGCCGTTTTTGTGACACCAGTCGAGTACATCGGTACATGCAATATTCCACGCGAGGTCGACGAGCACATCCCCCCGCTTCAGAACGGCGAACAGGAGCGCCCCCATCATCTCGCGCGAAAGGCGCTCCCGCCGGAATGTGAGCCCCTGCGCGATCAGATCCTTGAGATAGGCACTGTTATCCACCATATCCATGACAGTGATCTGCTTTGGTGAAATAGCGAGATTCTGGAGGAGGAGCGGCAATGTACACTTGGCGACCCCGCCGAACCCCAGCATCAGAATATGCCCGGTGAATGGAACTTTGGTTGGCATCATAAAGATGAGTGTACAGAAATTTCACAGGAAAACACCAGCCACGGATGGATCTAAGCACGGAGAAATTATTTTCAGATGTTCTTCACCGCCGGTTACGCTGCGGGTGCTGGTGCGGGAGCTGCGGCAGGTTTCGTTTTAAGGGTATCCAGCGCCTTGCGGAGAGACACATCGAATGCTTCCGGATCCTTGAGTGTTTTCCCCGCTTCCATATCCCATGCGACGGAATTACCTCCCAGTTTCTTAACGGCATCCGCACCGGCGTTAAATTTTGCCATATCAACATTGGCATCCGGATCACCCCAGAGCTCAACGGTGAAATGCTCGTCCGCCTGGGCAGGAGAGATGAGGCGGATACCCTGCAGGGCCGCCAGAATCGCCTTGGCCTCTGCACGATCGGCAATGGGAGGCGCTCCTAGCGCACCTTTCATTTCGGTTTGTGTGTCTCTAATTTTCTGGCGCAGCGCCTCTGTCCGTTTCTGGATGTCCTCGAGAGACTTGGTTTCGGTCGTCAGTTGGGTGATACGCGCTTCTACCTTCGTTTTTTGCTCCTGAATACCTTTCAGATCTACTGCGATTTTTTCGCGTTCTGTTTTGATGTCCGCAATTTCGCGTTCCTTCGCGGCATAGTCAGCCGGCTCAGATGCCTTGTTGATCGTCTTCAGTTGAGCATCAAGTTGCTCCGATTTTGCTTTAAGCTGAGCATCTTTCGTCGTAAGCGCCACCTCACGTCCACGCAGTCCAATCTTTGTATCGCTACCATCCGCGGCAGCCGGATCTCCATCCAGTAGTTTCTTGTTTTGATCGATTTCGTTCTGCCGTTCCAGCCTCACGCGCAGCATATCTTTCTCTTTGACCTGTTTCTTAAGCTCGGGCTCACCCGGAGCGCCCGACGCAGCTTCGGGACCCGGCTTGCCACCCGCCGGCGCATCCGGACCCTTCTTCTCTCCCGGATGCATCGCATCCTTGAGCTTCTGGATGCTGAGCAGGATGTACCCGAGCAAGCCCATGATCTGGTTGAACCCGCGCTCCACGTTTGTTCCTTCAAACACCTTCATCTTGGAAGGATCTTTCAGGATCTCTTCGCCATTGCTTGTATCGATGCCGCGCATTTGCAGCTGTGCAAGCACCAGGTTCTTGTCGATTTCAGAAGCTTTCGATGCATCGAATTTCTTGTCCAGAAGCCACTTCCTTGCGCCATCCAGCTTTTCTGCGCGCTCGTCGTCCGTGAGCTCGTTGCTCACTTCGACCATGGTCTGGCGAAGCTGATTCACAAATTTCTGCTGATCTGCGGGCAGCTCCTTCAGAAACTTCTGGAAGGCGGGTGCCTGCGTGAGAATGGCTTTCTTCTCCGCCGGGGTCTTTGCGTTGAAATTCTCAAAGAATCCCTGCGCAACCTCAAGCTCCGGACTGTCCTCTGCCATGCCCGCCATCAGTCTCTCGGCGGCGGCCTTGAGCTTGGGCTCAGTAGAGAATGCCTCCTCGATCATCTGCTTTTCGTCGCCAGTCAGCTCGCGGCCCTTCTCTTTTCCCTTTGCCGTTTCTTCTGGCACCTCTGCAGCTACTACAACAAGCTTGCCACCCTCCAATTTGAAACTCACCGGTGATTTCGCTGCCTGGAATACATCATTCACTTTCTTCACCTTTTCGTCTTCCGTGCCTTCTGTCAGTGACTTATAGAGGGCATCTGCGGCCTTCTCGAGGGCGGAGTGGAATGCCTCCTGAAATTTCTTCGCATCTTTGTCCGCTTCTTCGACCTTGAATTCCACGACGGCAGCAACGGCCTCGGGATTGCTCCTGAGCGCCTCCATCACTTCGTTGGCTTCCTTTTTCTGTTTGTCGGTCACTTCCGCTGCAGGAGCTGCCCCCTCACCCGGCGCAGCAGCTGGCAAAGGCGGAGACATGAAAACCATTCGCTGCTCTTTCTCTGCTTTAAACGCGGGATGAAACATCATGGAAATCAGTGGGTATTGAATGAAGATTCGATGGAAAGTAATTTCTGCTGGTCACTCTCCGCCGCCTTGTCCTCGACGAAGTGAATGGCGCCGATTTTAAACGAGCGCACTTTGGCATCCTGCTCATGGAGATACGTTGCATAACGCTTCTCATATTCCTCCATCGCTTTCGCATAACGCGCGCCGCGCGCTTTCTTCTGCTCGGGTGTCTCATCTTTGTACTTCTCCTTCATCAGCGGAATCTGATCCGTGGTGAGCTCCGGCTCGATTGCACCCATGATGCTGTTGTAAATTTCCGCCCCGGATTTGCGGGCGGGAATTGCGGGCATACCGGTGGCAGACGGGGGATTTGGCATGGATATTGGTATGGGATCTTTCGTCAGTAATTATACCAAATTTTCACGAATTCCGCCATCCCTCGTTACGCCGCAAGGCTATCGTCCCCACCAATCGCAAATCGCAAATCTCCAAATCGTAAATCGTCCTATTTCGGCTTCCCACTCAGACATTCCACCTCTTTGGTGAGCTCGGAAAGCCATTTCGACTCATCTGACCCGGCCTTCTTCGTCAGCTCCGCAAACGGCAGATGGAGGTTAGAGCCCGAGATTTTCCACTGCGGATTCTCTTTGAGCAGCTGCATGATCTCTTTGGCGGTGACGCGCCCGGCCAATGTGAGGACGACAAAATCCTCCCGCGCTTCATGCTGCATCTTGATACGAACCACCCCTGCGCGGCGGCTCGCCAGTTTGAGCGTGAGAATGGCGAAAAGATTTTTAACCGGCTGCGGCGGCTCGCCGAATTCGTCCCGCAGATCCTCCTCGAATTCCTTCAGTGTCGCTTCATCTTCGCTGCCGGCCAGCTTCTGATACACCGAGATGCGTTCCTGTTCGTCGGTGATATAGAACGAGGGCAGCATCGCCTCCACCGGCAGCAGGATCTCGGCCGAGATCTCTTCTTCCACCTCGCCCTTCTCGCCCGCCTTCAGTTCCTCCACGGCTCCTTTGAGCATGCGCAGGTAATGGCTCACACCCACGGTATTCATGGTGCCCGACTGGCTGGCGCCCAATATTTCTCCCGCCCCGCGGATCTCGAGGTCGCGCATGGCCACCTGGAATCCGCTGCCGAGTTCGCAGGCCTCCACAATCGCCCTCAGACGCTTCTTCGCATCGTCCTGAAGCTTCTGACCGTGATAGAGGAAATAAGCGTAGGCCTGCACCTTGCTGCGACCCACACGACCTCTGAGCTGGTAGAGCTGCGCCAGACCGAAATGTTCCGCCTCGTCGATGATGAGGGTATTCGCGCGCGGCAGGTCGATCCCGTTCTCGATGATGGTGGAGCTGACGAGCACGTCCACTTCGCCTTTTTTGAATTGGAGCACGCGCGCTTCGAGATCGTCGGCCTTCAGCTGCCCATGGGCGACGATGAACTTGGCCTCCGGGATCATCGCTCTCAGCTTGTCGGCAAAGGCATCGATCGTCTCGACACGATTGTGCAGGATGAAGATCTGTCCTTTGCGCTTGAGCTCGAACATGACCGCGTGGCGGATGAGGGAATCGGCATAGCGCCGGACCTCGGTGATGATGGGCAATCTGCCCGGTGGCGGCGTGGTGATCGTGGTGATGTCGCGGAGCTTGTGCAGGCCGAGATTCAGTGTGCGCGGAATCGGAGTGGCCGTGAGCGTCAGAATATCCACCGAGGCACGCATCTCTTTGAATTTCTCTTTCTGTTTCACGCCGAACCGCTGCTCCTCGTCCACGATCACGAGCCCCAGATTGTGGAATTTCACATCCTCCTGTAAAAGCCTGTGCGTGCCGATGACGATATCCGCCTCGCCCTTCCTGAGCTTCTCCAGTGTCTCCTTCTGCTCCTTGGGCGTGCGGAACCGGCTCATCATTTCAACGCGGACATTGAATGCCGCCATGCGCTCACGGAAATTGTGGTAGTGCTGGTCGGCCAGGATGGTGATCGGCGCGACCACCGCCACCTGCTTACCGCTCTGCACGGCCTTGAAGGCGGCGCGCATTGCCACTTCGGTCTTGCCGAATCCCACATCGCCGCAGATCAGACGATCCATGGGGTGCCCGCTCTCCATATCCTTCTTCAGGTCCTCGATCGCTTTGCGCTGTCCGGGGGTTTCTTCGTAGGGGAACGACTCCTCGAACTTGCGCTGCACCTCGGTATCCTCCCCGAAGCCGAATCCCTTTGCCTTGGCGCGCTTGGCGTAGAGCAAAAGGAGCTCTTTGGCGATCAACTCCGTCTCCTCCTTGGTCTTCTTCATCACGCGCTTCCACTCGTTCGTTCCGAGCCGCGTGAGGATGGGTTCCTGACCTTCCTCGTACACGAATTTGCTGAGTTTGTCCGCCTGATCGACCGGCACGAACAGCTTGTCCCCCTCCGCATACGTCAATTCCAGATACTCGCGGAGAGTCCCGTCCACCTCTTTCTGCGTCATGCCCTCGAAGTGCCCGATGCCGTGTTCCATGTGCACCACGTAGTCGCCGGGAACGAGCGAGGTGATGAAATCGAGCGCCAGCTTCTGGATGCTTCGCTGCTTACCAGCCTTCTTGAGCGAGAAGATTTCGCGGTCCGTGAGGAGCGCGAATTTGAGATCGGGATTCTGGAGCGAGTGCGGCAGCAGCTCATCCTCCCCGGCGGAAACAAGGGTGAGAGTCCCGGGGGAACGTTCCTCGTCCGTCGTGCAGGAAATGTGCTCCTCTTTGCAGATGCCTGCCAATTCCTCCAGACGCTTGGTGACGACGAAGATCGCCCACTTCTGGGTCAGCTTGTCGCGGACGTCATTCAGGAAATCGCCAAGCGTGTAGAACTTGAGCACGGAGAGGTAGCGCAGGTGCGCATGGTGATCGTCGGTTTCGGGAAAGGGTGTGAAGCGGATAGCGGAAACCGTCATCGGGAACTCCACGTCATCCTGATCGTCGATCGCCAAAAGCGCCTTTGCGGGAAGCTGATCGGAAAGGGGGACCATCTGCTCGTAGAGCAGCGGGAAAATCTTCATCTCTTTTCCGCCATCCTCCGTCTTCGAAAGATCGATAGCATCGACGGTCATGATTTTCTCGACCGTATCCATATTGAAAGAAACACGGTACGGATGCGCGGACTGGATCGGGAAAATATCAAACACATCGCCGATGCGGCGGTACTCGCCCGGCGAGAGGTACAGATCCTCACCATGCTGGTACCCGCGTTCGATTAGCTCTTCGACGAACTTCGTGAAGTTGAGCTCCTTTCCCACCATGAGCGTGAGGGTGCGATCCAGCAGCTCCGCAAACCGCGGGAATGATTGATCCCACGTTTCGCGCGCACAGAGAAAGACGCCGTTCGTCGATTCCTCCCCCTGCATGAACTGCAGGAACACCTGCAGGGCATCGGGTTCCACTTCACCCTCCTCGTTTTCAATCGGATGGAGCACGTGCGTCTCCTGCTCGAAAAACTGCAACCAGTGCTGCAGAGCTTCCGCCTCCTCTTCGCGCCCGGTGAGGAGCAGCGTGCGTTGCGGATTCTGTTCCAGGAGCAGAGAAAGCAGCAGCGCCTTCGCCGTCTCATTGCTGGCGCCAGACAGCACAAGGCGCCGCTCCTTTTTGAGCAGTTCCGTCAGTTCCCGATGGGTGTCTCTCCCAAGGAGGAGAGAAGGTTTCATGTAGCGGTGATGGATATCGCGGCGTAGTTCGGCGTAACAGAGTGAAGACCGAACGAAGCCGGATGGAGCCGAAATTTCGACCCCCCTCACAAAAAATGAGGAGGGAGAATCTAAAGAGATCGTGTCGCCGTCTGCTGTCTTCGGCGGACAGGATCAGTATAGAAGAAACTGGTGGAAAAGCAAGAACCGCCGGCCCGCGGCTTATTCCTCCTGAAGCCGCAAAGGCATGATCAGGTGCAGGAAAA
The DNA here is from genome assembly GCA_030647195.1 of Candidatus Peribacter sp. Lineage (GTDB taxonomy): Bacteria > Patescibacteriota > Gracilibacteria > Peribacterales > Peribacteraceae > Peribacter. The sequence goes on from JAUSKD010000012.1 coordinate 24,004, forward strand.
GGGGATTAGACGGGAACCGGAAGACCGCGGGGTGCATACTGTCCGTCAGCGTGAGCTCGACTTCGCTTTCGCCGTCGGCATGGCCGAGGAAGTCTAATAAGTAGCTGGAGCTGAGGGCGATCTTGTTCGGCTCGCCCTTGATCTTGACCGGAAAGCTCGCTTCGTCACGGCCTGCCTGCGTCTGTGGTGTTTTCACATACATCGTCTCCTTCGAGAAATCGAAGGTGAGGTTGTTGTTAATTTCCTTTGCGAAGTAGTGCATGCGTTTCACGATCGGCAAAAGTTCGCGCACCGAGAGGTGCACGGTGGTCTTCTGCTCTTTGGGAATGATCTGCTTGTAGTCGGGGAATCGCCCGTCAATGAGCCGCGAGAGCAGGCGCGTGGCACCGATGTGCAGCTCGATCTGCTGGCTGCTCAAAGCCACTTCCACCGGCATCAGCACCGGCTCCTGCTTCTCTTTCTTCTTGTCCTTCTCGCCTTCTTTGTCTTTTTCTTTGCCACCCTCCGGTTTCTCCGGCCTGCGGGAACCCAAGATGGACTTTAATTCTTCAAGCACTTTTGTCGGCACGATGCAGGAGATATCGATGGTGGAGGCTTTGGTGGGGATTTTGTACTCCGACAGACGGTAGCTGTCGGTTGCCACAAAGGTGAGATGTCCTTTTTCAG
>JAUSKD010000028.1 GCA_030647195.1 Candidatus Peribacter sp.
GGCGAGCAGCGCCTTGCGCATCTCCCGGACCTCCTCCATGAGATCGAAGTACTCCGGCGCATCGGTCTTCATGCCGGTGAAGAAGAAATGCTCCTCGATCGAAATCAGATTCATGATCGCAATCGACAGATCCTGATCGGACGACAGATCCATCTTCTCCTGCTTCTTCATGTTGTCGACCTTGTCGATAAAGGCTTGCAGTTGCTGAGGAGTGGGATCGGTCATGGCTTAGAGCGTAACGAAGTAGAAGAAGACACTGAGCAGAATCAAAGGAAGAACCGGCATCGTAACCTTCTCAAACGGGAAGTGTGCACGTCCGCGCTTCGCCTTGATCCTGCGGTACCAGTCGGCGCCGAGGTAGAACGCGATGCTGCCGACGACGATGCCCAGCATGAGCTTATCGACCCCCCAGAGCACATGCCCGGGATTGCCGATGATATCCGAAAAGAAGTACGGGAGCGGCAACACCACGAGGATGAAGTACCCCAGCACCGTCAGAAAATCGCGCAGGAAGAAATGAATGTTCTTCCGGTTGAACCAATCGATATTCCACATCGCCATCGACACGGTGAGGCCCCCGATCCACAACCCCGCAACAGAATCATCGATCCCCAACCGCTCCGAGATCCCAAGCCCCACCCCGACGGCAATCGTGCAGATCGGGCAGACCGCCATCGCTTTTCCTGCGACGAGGAACAGGAACCCGGCAAACGGAAAAAGCCGAAGGAATCTGGTCATAACTGCTGCTGGAAGAACGCAATGATGTCTTTGTCCCCCGTCAGGCACTTCGCACCGGTCCAGAGGAAAGGAATGCCGATGCTATCCGTCGGGAGACCGCACTTCTTGGCGAACGATCCCATCTCGCGGGCATTGCTCTTGTTGTTGTAGACCTCCTTGCGGACGAATTGCACCTTCTGCTCCACATTATTCTCTTTCACAAAGGCCTCGACATTTGCGCAATGCGGACACCCATCACCGTAGTAGAGCACCATGCCCTGCGGCAACGAATTTCCGCCGGAGCGGGCGACGAAGAAAACCACGGCAAGGAAGATGACAACGGCAATACCGCCGATCATCGGCTTCAAAAATGTCCGTGAAGGGCCCAGAGAAGAACCGGGGGAATCCATAGCCTCCATAGGGTAGCGGGAAATGCGTTCTTGTCTACAGGGAAGAACAAGAACCGGGATTGTCTGATAGCGCATGATGTGGACAAATAGGCGCTCAGGCCAAGATTTCGGCATAATGCCATAAAATGACAAAAATGGACATACCTCCTCCTCAGGTAGGGGATACTCCCGTGGAAAATACCGTGTTGAAGGCAAACCCGGTGAACAGGATTCCCACGCCGACGATCGCGGCGAAAATCACGATCAGCCTCGTTCTCATCACGCGCCGCAGAATGAGGAATTCCGGCAGCGAAAGCCCCGTCACCGCCATCATGAACGCGAGCGTGGTTCCCAGGGCGACGCCCTTCTCCGTGAGCACGGAAACGAGTGGGAGGATCCCCGCCGCATTGGCGTAGAGGGGAATCCCGAGCAGCACGGCGAACGGGACGGCATACCACTGGTCCGCTCCCGCATAGCGCGCGAGGAAATCCGTGGGGACATACCCGTGCATCCACGCACCAACGCCGATGCCGATGAGGACGATCCACCAAATGCGCCGGAGGATCATCCGCGTGTAACGTCCGGCAAACGCAAACCGCTCCGGCCAGTTTCCGGGGCGCTTTCTGCCGTTCCCGGACCCCGCATCCTCCGTACCGCGATCCACGAGATGCTCCAGCTTCAGCGCTCCGATGATCATGCCGGCGACAATGGCGATGGTCAGTCCGCTGACAACATAGAGAAGAGCAACTTTGAGTCCGAACGTGGCGAGCAGAAGCGCGATCGCCACCTCATTGACCATGGGCGATGCGATCAGGAACGTGAAGGTGACCCCCAGCGGCACGCCGGCCTCCAGAAACCCGAGAAAGAGCGGAATGGCGCTGCAGGTGCAGAAGGGTGTGACCACGCCGATGAGGCCGGCGAGCAGATGGCCGATCACGGGGTGGCGCTTCGACAGGAGGGAACGGATCCTCTCGGGCGGGATGAACGTGCGGATGACCGTGACCGCGTAAATGATGACGATGAGCAGCAGGAAAATCTTGAGCGTGTCTTCGATGAAGAAGTGCACGGCATCGGCACCGTGCGTTTCGGGCGTCAGCGCGAAGACGCGATACGTGAGCGCGTCGGCGAGGAGGGTGAGGGGACGGAAAACGGACATAGATGAACGGGAAGCTCATGCTACATGGAACAGATGCGATTCACGACAAAAATGCAGGAACATCTCAGTACTGTTTTCCAAAAAGAAGCTCAGCAAGCTCCGGCACCTCTCTGCGCAATTGCTCCTCCGTGAAAAAACGCCTGATCTCGGCATACGCGGCTTCCTGACTGTCGGACGCGTGCGCCACGTTGTGCTTCTCCCCATCCACAACACAACCGAACTCATTCCGGATGGTGCCCGGCACCGCCTCTCTGGGGTCTGTCGCACCAAGCAGGGTACGGATCCGCTGAATCGTCCCCTCCTCCCCCTCAATGATCGCGGCCCATACCGGACCGCTCAGCATGAATCGCTGGATGCCCGCGAAGAATGTTTCGTGGACAAGATGTGCATAGTGCTTCTGCAAAAGTTCCGGCGTCATCAGGAATGCCCGCTCGGCGCGAATGTGACCACGCACGTCCGACGTGATGCGATTGAGTACGTGTTGGACGATCCCCGCTTTGACAGCATCAGGCTTGAGAAGAAAGAGAGCGTACTCTCTGCCAAGAGAAGAATGATGATCACTCATACAGAAATGGTCTTCCAACAAAGAGAAACCAGGTTATTGTTATCTTTATCAAATTATTTTATAATATCAATATGATTGGAGCAGAAAAAGGCATCTTTTTGGGGGCAGAACCCGAGGATCGGGATTTTCTGCTGTTGAGCACGACACCGGCTGTGAAAATCTTCTGCGTCGGTGACGCGTCCATCTACAGAACAACCGGGAGAGGAACGGTGCTGTGCGACAATGGGAAAGAGTATCCGCTCATCGAGCAAGAGATCGCGGATCATCAACCGGGAAGGAAAATGTTTATGACCTTCGTCGATTCCGGAGTGATGCACTCACCTGTCCGCTTCAGCGAACGGATGGAAGTCATCAACCCCGCTGCACAGCAGGCACCGACGGTCGATCCGGCGCGGATCTGCCGGGGCATTCTGGAGGGAACCCTGCTTCCGACACGCGAACAATTCAACCGTGCCCTCGCAGTGTTCCATGAAGGTCAACCGAACGGCAAACTCATGGGCTTCTGTCTGGAGCATGAACTCTTCGAAGTGCTGACAAAAGAGTATATCGAGGCACTGGCGACCTACCTCGAAGAGAGAATCGGTCTGCTGCAATCAGGCACGGGAAAACCGGTCACCATCCTCGAAGTGGGTGCCGGTGACGGGCGCCTCACGCACTTCCTCAAAAAGGAACTCGACCGGCGCGGCGTGCAGGGGTACCACATCATCGCCACCGATGCGATGGGCGGACAGTGGCAGATCCGTCCCCGCTATCCCGTGAATAAAGAGGTGGTCGACATGGCACTCTGGGATTTCGAACCGCAGATCGTCCTCGCCTGCTGGATGCCAAGAAATGAAGACTGGACGGGGCATATGCGGGGGACACCGAGCGTAGAGGAATACATGCTCATCGGTCCCAAGGATTCGGGAACCTGCGGACTCGACGACGAAACATGGGGAAAGAACCAGGAGGGCGCACAGACGCGCTATCGCCAGGAAGGATTTGAGCGCGTGGAACTCCCGGAGCTCTCGGCGCTGCAGATGGGCCAGAAGGACCGGAACGGGATGAGATTCTCTTCCACCGTCTCGTTCCGGAGACTTCCGAAAGAGGAGAGAGCGGAAGGAAAGAATGTCGCTTGAATGAGCCAAATTGAAGAATATTGACAATTGTTTAAAATATAATTTTAAGATATAATAGTGTCGTGTCTGCTTCTCTTGAGACTCCCATGAAATACACAGGAACGAGGAGTACGAAGCACCTTTGCTTCACCTCTCACAACAACAAAATGGTCTACCTTCTGGTCCTCGGCATCCTCATCTCCGAAACAATTGCCTTAAGTTTCCTGAAGGAATATTCAGTGAATGCAAACCTCCTCTTCTACCTTTGCGGACTGTTCTTCTACGCCGTCGTCACCATGCTCCTCGTGAAATCATTCAAGTATGAAGGAATGGGAGTAGTCAACGTGCTGTGGTCCGCGTTTTCCATCATGTTCGTCGTGGCATCGGGAATGATATTCTTCAAGGAAAAGGTGCATGTCCTGGAGCTATTGGGGATCGTGATGGTTCTGGGCGGCGTGTCGCTGATACGGATATTCGAGTGACAGTAAAATGTCCCTCGGCTTCGCTCGGGACATTCGGCAAGTATCATGAAAGAGTGGTCGTAGGCCCGAAGGGCCGCAGACCATGAGCGAGACGCGAAGCGCCGAGTCGAATGGTGGACGATACTGGGTTCGAACCAGTGACCTTGCGGATGTGAACCGCACGCTCTAACCAGCTGAGCTAATCGTCCGGTGTACTCATGGTACCAAAGCACCAGAGATCTTCAATGAACTATGCCTTTGTAAACTCCGGATCCATCATGAGCCGACTTTCCTCAGGAAGTGACTGCCCCTGATATTTACTGAAGGGTTTCACGTTGTACGGCTGCTCGGCCGCGCTCGTCATCGTCTCGAACGCCAGCTGGCAGACGCGCATGCCGGGATAGAGCGCGACGGGAAGGCGGTTTAAGTTGCTGATCTCGAGCGTGATCGTGCCCGAGAAGCCGGGATCCACGAATCCCGCCGTGGAATGGACGATGATACCGAGTCTCCCCAGAGAGCTACGGCCCTCCACGCGCACCACCAGATCATCCGGCACCGTGAGTGTCTCTTCGGTGACGCCGAGGATGAACTCGCCCGGCTGCACGATGAACGACTCCCCTTCTTTCACCTCGATCGTCCGCGTGTTGCCGATGAAGCTCTCGGGCTTTTTGGGATCCAGCACGGCGAACCTGCTGTGCTCGTAGATCTTGAAAACGGACCCGAGATGCAGATCCATGGAGCTGGCATGGATGTGCTCCAAGACTTCGCGCTTCGGTGAAGTCACGTGCACGCGTCCCGATGTGATCGCCAACCGGATGTCTTTATCGGACAAGATCATAACAAGAAGAAAAGAGATCACTTGCCCGGCGCAGTCTCGGCGCAGCGCAGCGAAGCCGGACGAAGACGGGTGGGTTGAGATCCTAACACAGAACGAGGGAGAAATCGTGTGATTTTTCGCCCGAACGACCCCGCAGCTTGTAGAATGGAGGTCCATGGTCACCCGCACGGACAATCTGTCGGACCTGCAGGAGCTGGAGCGCGAAACGGCGGAGATACAGGACCCCGAAAAAGAAATGCTGGCGAGGCGGCGCAGCAGCCTGATCCAGTACTTCCGCGGATTCATGGCGGAAACGTTCGACAAGCTGCATGTGGCCTCGGCGGAAGAGACGGAACAGCTCCGCCAGGGGCTGCTGCACATCGGGCTCACGGAGAAGGAAATCAGCGAATGGGAAGAATACCGGGACCAGGTCGCCGAACAGCAGAGGGCATCCGCGCACCGGCTTTCCGATCAACTGCACAGCCAGTTGGACCGTGCCCATGGGGAACACGTCATCACGCGCGAATCGAAGCAGCGCTGGATCGACCGTTTCACGGACCCGTCGCTCAACTACAAGGCAAAAGAGTATTTCGTGCTGCACCAGCTGCCGTCGTACCTTGCCGCCTGGGAACGCGTGGCGAAGAAGCGCGTGACGTTGCTGAATGACCCCCGATTCAAGTCCCTCACCAAAGCAGACGTCTCCGAGCTGGAAACATTCCAGCGGGGCAAAGACTTCCTCGATCTCCACTTCGAGAAACGCTCTGACCTCAATGCGCATATCGAAGCCGCACTGATCGCTAAAGAGCGCGCCATCGAACATCTGCACGGCAAAGCCAAATCCATGCTCGAAGCGGCTGCGGGCGCGGGCGCCATCAATCAGGACAAAGTGGGGCGCCTGCTCCTCGGTCGGCTGCGCACGTTCCCGAACATGACCGAGCTCAAGGACTACATCGAGCATCAGATGCCCGAGTACATCAAAACCTGGATCAAGCTCCGGACGGAATACGACTGGGTGGAAGCCAAGATGAAAGATGCCGTCCCGCAGGGATTCAACCGGCTCACGCCCGAGAAGTTCCTCCTCTTGAGCTACCCCCAACGAAAGAGTTACGTCGAACAGGCGAAGCAGCGCCTGAACCTGACCGAGGCTCCGTCGCCGCGCGAAATGGAGAACATCAAGCTGGGTATCCGCCACGCGCTCGACGCCAAGGAATGGGATGAGGCGGAAGAGTTGCTCAAGAAGGCACGCACGCTCTTCGAACAGGGAAAAGGAGTGGACCGCGACCGCTTCGAGCTTGATTCCATGGAACGCTACCTCAAGGAATTCCGGACGAATGAACAGAAGGAGCAGCAGCCCATGAAGAACGCTCGCGAAACACTGGAGCAGATGCGCATCGCCTATTCCCAAATCCCCCTGTCTCTGCAGCCCCTGTACCTCGCCGCCATGAACGATCCCGACAGGCTGGGGGCGATCGCTGCCTGCACCTACAACCGCATCTGGTGCCGGGAGCATGGCTACCTCACGGATGATCGCGAGAAGGAGTTGGAAAAAGAAGCGACCGCTTCGACCCAGGCACTCGCCCGGGAAGGCAAACACCGCAAGAAGGGTCTCGACAACGTGAAACTGGGCGTCGTGACGGACAAGCAGCACGACCCGGCGGTCCGCCGGTACGACGAGGGCGAGTGGGCGCCCACCATCATCCACATGCCGCCGAACTCCCACCAGCACTTCGAGACCATTCTGGAGACACGGAAGAACAACCACTCCTTCCGCTACTGGACCACCCTCATTCCCACAGACGTGACCTACGAGCAGCAATCGCACCTCGTTCGCAATTTGAACTGGGTGCTCAAGAGCGGTGCGAAGAAACTCAAAGAACAGGGCCTGATGTTCACGCTGACAGGCAGTCCTCCATCGTTCAACTAGGAGGAGGCAGAGGATGCAGAAGAACGAGAGGAGGGAAAGGAAACAAAAGAAGGTGAGGAGCGTATGCTATGATGCTCTCCTTCGTCCTATTCCCTATTCCCGAATCCCTAACCATGGCTCTCTACCGCACCTACCGGCCTCTCACCTTCGCCGACGTCGTGGGGCAGGATGCCATTGTGACGACCCTCGAACAGGCCGTGACGCAGGACAAGCTCTCGCACGCCTATCTCTTTGCCGGCAGCCGCGGCACGGGCAAAACCTCCGTCGCCCGCATCCTTGCCAAGCACATCATGACGCACGGCATTGCGGATGAAATCCTCAAGAAACAGATCATCAAAGGCATCGAAGAGGGCTCCATCGTCGACCTGCTCGAGATCGATGCGGCCTCGAACCGCGGCATCGACGACGTGCGGGACCTGATCGAGAAGATCCAATTTTCGCCCGTGGTCGCGGCCGCCAAGGTCTACATCATCGACGAGGCGCATATGATCACGAAGGATGCCTTCAACGCGCTCCTGAAGACGCTCGAGGAACCGCCCGCATACGCGCACTTCATCCTCGCCACGACGGAGCTCAACAAGATTCCCGCAACCATCCAGAGCCGCTGCCAGTGCTTTCCCTTCCGGCCCATTGAGGAAGAGGACATCGTGCGCAGACTCCAGTACATCGCCGATCAGGAACATATCACCGTCGATCGCGAGGCTCTGCGACTTGTCGCCAGACATGTGGAAGGAGGCCTACGAGACGCCATCTCGCTTCTGGATCAGATGCGCTCGCTCCCCAAGATCACGGTGGAGGATGTGTCGCAGCGCATCGGCGCCACGGGACAGGCCTACATCGAGGCGGTGGCCGAAGCGATCCGGCAAAATGACCCGAACGCACTGCTCAAAGCCGTGCGCGAACTGGAGGAGGCCGGCACGCCGCTCGATCTGTTCCTCAGGGAACTGCTGTCACTCGTGCGCGCGGAATTGCATCGCAACATCGCACAGAAGAAACCGATCGAGGATGCCATCCGGGCGCTGGATGTCCTGCTCGAAGCCATCCGGAACCTGCGCCTCTCTCCGGTCCCCGGGTTGGTGGTGGAATCCGCCCTGCTCACCCTGTGCGCTCCCACGGCAAAAGGCCGGACCGACGTGCTCCCGGCGAAAGTGATGGAGAAAGCGGAGAAGAAGAAGGCGAAAGAAGAACCGCCCGAATCCGCCACCGCGGCCGCGCAGGAGAAAGAGGAGGAATCCTCCCTCTCCGCAGCCGAGATCGAAGCGCCGGAGGTGACGCGCGAGAACATCGTCGCCGCATGGGAACGGATTCTGGAAGGAACGGCCCCCGCCTCCGTGCGCATGTCGCTCAAGAACGGCGAGCTGCAGAACGTGGCGGGTACAACGGTGACCGTGGGGTTCACCTCGGCCTTCCATCGCGACAAAGTCGCAGCCACCGAGGCGAGCCGGACCATCGAGCAGACCATGCAGAAGATCTTCAAGCGGTCGCTCAAGCTCGAATGCGTGCTCGAGAAAGATCAGGACAAACCGGATACGAAGGAGAACGTGGTCAACCTCGCTGATGCAGCCGCTGAGGTATTCTGAAAAGAAAGAGAGGAAATAGATGATGAAAAAGAAAGAGAGGAATTGCGCAACATTGAAAGGTATCCTTCAGGATGTCATCCTTTATTTCCTCTGCTTCCTTTATTTCCTCTATTTCCTTTCCCATGCCTCATATCTCCGAACAGAAAAAGGAGCTCCGGCAGGCCATCCTCGAACGCATTCAGCACATGAATGAGCAGGCACGTGCGGCCGAAAGCCGTTCGATCGCCCGACGCATCCTCGAAGAACTGCCGACGGACAGTGTGATTTGCGCGTTCTTCCCAATGAAAACGGAACCCGACATCCGCCCACTGCTCACGGAAATCATCGCACGGGGCCAGGATTTGTTTTTGCCTGCATTCGACGGACACGCACTCATCATGCGCCGGGCCTTTGACCTCGCACACCTCATCGCAAGCGACTTTGGCATCCCCGAACCTGCCGGTGATGCGCAGCAGCTGGATGTGCACACCCCCGTCATCGCACTCATCCCCGGCCGCGCGTTCGACAGGACCGGCAGGCGTCTGGGACGCGGCAACGGAGGGTACGACCGTTGGATCGCTGCGCATCGGGCAGCCAATGCCGTATCGAAGTACTACGGCGTAGGTTTCGATTGCCAGCTCGTGAGCGCCGTACCCGTAGAGGAGCACGACGCATTCCTCGACGGGGTATTCACGGGACGGGGATTCGCTGTGGCACAGAAATAACAACCTTTGTGTTCATCGGGCTTTTCTCAACGGAAGCGCGTGGTAGGCTGAAACCATCTCCGCCCTTCCCCTCCCCTTCCCATGACATACCTCCCCGCGCTCAAGAAGACGGATCCGCAGATTCGCGATCTCATCATCGCCGAGGAAAGGCGGCAGTGGTCCAAAATCCGCCTCATCCCCTCCGAGAACTACGCCTCCTCCGCGGTGCTCGAGGCCTCGGGGAGCGTACTGACGAACATCTATTCCGAAGGATACCCGGGCAAGCGGTACTACGAGGGCCAGCAGAACACGGATCAGATCGAGACACTCGCCATGGAGCGCGCGCAGGCCGCCTTCGGCGTGGATCACGTCAACGTGCAGCCGTACTCGGGCAGTCCGGCGAACATGGCTGTCTATACCGCCGTTCTGCAACCGGGCGACACGATCATGGGGCTGGCCCTCGCACAGGGCGGTCACCTGACACACGGGTGGAAGGTGAATTTCTCGGGCAGGCTGTACCACTCCGCCCCCTACGAGCTCGACCCCAAGACGGAGCGGCTCAACTATGACCAGATCTGGAAGCTGGCAAAGGAAGTGAAGCCCAAGCTCATTGTTGCCGGGTATACCGCCTACCCGCGCATCATCGAATGGAACCGGTTCCGCGAGATCTGCGACGACGTGGGAGCCATCTTCCACGCCGACATTTCACACATCACGGGACTCATCCTCGGCGGGGTGCATCCCAGCCCCTTCCCGATGGCCGACACGGGCATCACCACCTCGCATAAGTCGCTCCGCGGCCCGCGCGGCGCAATGATGATGTGCAAGGCCCAGTACGCGCAGGCCATCGACAAGGCCATCATGCCGGGCCTGCAGGGAGGACCGCACAATCAGACAACCGCGGCGATCGCCGTGGCCTTCAAGGAGGCAAGCCTGCCTGCCTTTAAGGACTATGCCGCGCAGATCGTGAAGAATGCCAAAGCGCTCGCCGATCAACTCAATACGCATGGCTTCAGGCTGATCAGCGGCGGAACCGACAACCACCTGATCCTCTTCGAAACCTTCAAGAGCAAAGGTATTCTCGGCCGTGACGCCTCGCGCGCACTCGACCGCGCCGGCATGGTCGCCAACTGCAACCTCGTGCCCTTCGATACCCAGACGCCCATGAATCCCTCGGGCGTGCGCATCGGCACCCCGTCCGTCACCTCGCGCGGGATGAAAGAGGCCGAAATGGTGAAGATCGGTGACTGGATCAATGCGGTGCTGACGAACGCGAAGGATGAAGCCGTCTTAGACCGCATCGCCGGCGAGATTGCGGAGCTCTGTGAGAGCTTCCCCTGCCCGGGGATGGACCCGCTGAACTGGGCGGAGGACGGAGGCGTTCCGTCACTGAACGCACAAAAGGAAATGGTCATGTCTCACTGAGTCAAGAAAATGAAAGGCCGGGCGAACCCGGCCTTTTTTGTCGGTGAGCATCTCTTCACTGGCGACACGGGCAACGTTTGTTGTATATGTTGTAGCGGTCATTGGGATTCAATCCTCCGCCGAACAGAACGGTATTTTGGCCCGTGAAGGCATGGGTCATACACAGTGCGCTCGCTCCCACCACGCGCACGGCATTCAACTCCGCAGGTGTGGCGTCGTATTTCACCAGGTAGAGACGCTTGCACAGTTCGGAGGATGCCGACAATTGCGCAGCCCCCGCCGCATCGTAGCCGCCGAATGCGCCGCATTCCTCAGCACAGGACTTGGTGCCGTTCGTGTCATGCCAGCAGGACCCCGCGAGACGAGTTTTCCCGATGCACGGTTCCTGGGACTGACACAGGTAATCGCAAGTGCCGTCCATGCTCGATCCATTCCCGTCATCGCACTCCTCTTTCCCCTCTTTGATACCGTTCCCGCAGACGTTTGTCTTCAGTCGCTTGCAGGAAGAAGAGCACACCATGGAACTCATGGCCCCCCAGTCACACTCTTCCGCACCTTCTTTCACTCCGTTCCCGCACCCGGGCTGAACCACCGTAACGGTCTTGAGGTGCGTGGATGCCGAGTAGTAGGAAACGTTGAACGGATCGTACCCGTAGATGCTGCGCACCTGCGCCTGCAGGTTCACTCTGCCAGTCACCGAGGACGAGAGGCGGACGACAGTCCTCACCGCTTGTCCCGCAGGCACATTCCTGAACGAACAGGTGATGCTGTTGACGCCCGTCATTTTGCAGCGCGTTCCGTCGACGGCGACGAGAGAGAGTGCTTGTTCTGGAAGAGAAGAACCACTGGGCTGTGCGGTCACGATGATGCTCACATTCTCCGTGCGCGGAGACGTATTCGTGGCTTCGATCGTGTACGACATGGGCGCGCCTGCCGTGGCTAAGGTCGACCCGTCAATCAGAACCTTGCCCGCCGTGTCCTTCGTGCAATCCGAGCAACCGTCGGCCCGTGTCCGGTTTCCGTCATCGCACTCTTCCGCGGGATCCATGTATCCGTTCCCACAGAGGGAGAGATTCTCCAGAGTACAATCCCAGTGACATCCGTCGCCATTGGCGGTATTGCCGTCATCACATTTCTCAAATCCGAGATCGATCATGCCGTTTCCACAGACAGCATGGAAGGGGGCGAACAGACAATGTGCGGTGCAATGCGCATTTCCTCCGTTACGGACCCCCTCGTCACATTGCTCAGACCCTTCGGTGACGTCATCACCGCAGACTGGAGAAGTGCAATCGTTCGGACAGAGGTCCGTGTTGTCGGTGTTGCCATCGTCACACTGCTCCTTCCACTCCCCCTCCACCGTGCCGTTTCCGCATGCACGCACGGTCAGACGAAATGCCTGCGAGTACGACGACCACGGCGGAAGACCTTGGGATGTTGTCGTGAGTTCTACGTT
>JAUSKD010000029.1 GCA_030647195.1 Candidatus Peribacter sp.
CACGTACACCACTTCCTTGGGCAGGACTTTTGCCGCGTTCTCCATTGCCACGGGGTCAAACGCGCGAACGATATGGTTCATCTTGAGGAGCATCGGGATCAGGTCAAGGCTGGGCGCCTCGCGCATGTCGTCGGTATTGGGTTTGAACGAGAGACCCCAAATGCCGATGGAGGCGTTTTCCGGGATCGCATTCATGAGCGACTGGAAGAATCGTTCGCGCTGGTGCGTGTTGATGTCCTGCGTCGCCTGGATGATGGGGAGTGTCAGATCCAGCTTCTTGCCGATGGCGAGCAGGGCCTTCACGTCCTTAGGGAAACAGCTGCCCCCGTAGCCGATTCCGGCGTGCAGGAAGCGCGGTCCGATGCGCTCATCCAGTCCGATGCCCTTTGCAATATCACGCACGTTTCCTCCCGTGGCCTCGCACAGCTCCGAGAGCATGTTGATGAACGAAATCTTGGTCGCGAGGAAGGCATTAGAGGCGTACTTCACGATCTCGGCGCTCTCGCGGCTCATGAAGACCAACGGGCGCTCGGTGCGCACGAGCGGCTGGTAGAGCTCTTCCATCAGCTCGCGGGCTTTCTCGTCCCCGTTGATGCCGACAATGATGCGGTCGGGGCGGAGCGTGTCGCCCACGGCCGAACCCTCGCGCAAAAATTCGGGATTGGAAATCACGGGGAGGTGAAACTTCTTTTTTCGCTTTGCGATTCGGGCGGCAATGCGCTTCTCGCACTCATGGCCCGTTCCCACGGGGACCGTGGATTTATTGACGAAGACCAGATCGTGATCGATCAGCTCCGCTACGGCGTCGCAGACGCTGAAGACGGCGCGCAAATCCGCAGTGTGGTCCTCGTTCGGAGGAGTGGCCACGGCGCAGAAGAGCACCTTGCACTCCGGCAGCGCTTCGGCGAGTTGCGTGGTGAACGACAGGCGGCCGCTCTGCTGGTTCCTGACCAGGAGCTCTTCGAGCCCCGGTTCGTAGATGGGGCTTTGTCCGGCTTTCAGCTTCTTTACCTTGGCTTCGTCGATATCCACGCCGATGACCTCGTGGCCCAGCTCTGCGAAGCAGGCTGCAGAAACGAGGCCGACGTAGCCGGTACCGACGATCGTTATCTTCATGATGTGAGTGTAGCGGGATGAATGGAGGCTGTCAGCGTTTTTGGAAGTATTAAGGGGTAAGTATGAAGGGGTAGGGGAGGGATAAGGGGGCTATTGAAGCAGGATCCATATCCCTTACTACTTGTCCCATTCCCCTTCCTCGTCGCATCCTCAACAGGCACACTACTCAAGACATGAAGAGAGTTCTGATCACCGGCTCCGTCGCTTACGATGTGCTCCTCGGCTACGAGGGCTCTTTTGTCAATGCCATCGACCCCAAAGCTCTTCAACATCTTTCGCTCTCCTTCTTCTCGCCGCGGTACACGCGCCATCACGGCGGCACGGCGGCGAACATCGCGTGGAACCTGAAGCTGCTCGGCGGGGATCCTCTGACCGTGGGCACCGTCGGTTCCGACGGGGGATCGTACAAGGCTCTTCTTGCGGAGCGCGGCATCGATGTTTCATACATCGAGGAGAAAAAAGACCACGTGACCGCCACGGCCATCATCGGTACGGACCAGAAGGAGTGTCAGATCACGTTCTTCCATCCTGGAGCGGATGCACATGGCACATGGCCGGATCTGGCAGATGAGCGCGATGACCTTGCGTACGGCATCGTGAGCGCGCGCGATACCCGGCAGATGACGGCCGGCATGCACTGGTGTGCGCAGCAGAAGATTCCGGTGTTCTTCGATCCCGGGCAGCAGATCATCGCTTTCAGTGCCGACGAGTTGAAGCGTCTCACCAATATGAGTGCGGGCGTGATCGTCAATGACTACGAGTGGAGTCTGCTCAAAGAGGCGCTGAAGGCGGACGAGAAGTCGGTTCTTTCACTCACGCCGATCGTCATCATCACGCACGGAGAGAAGGGCGTCACGCTGCTTTCAAAAGACGGAACGGTGACGTTGCCCTCCTGCAAGCCCGATCGCGTGGTCGATCCCACGGGGGCGGGCGACGCGTTCCGCGGAGGATTGCTCTTCGGCCTGTCGCGCGGATGGGACATGCAGTCATCCATCGAGCTGGGTGCGGCCATGGGGTCAAAAGTGATCGAACAGGAGGGAACGCTGATGGATACGCTGGATCAGGATGAGATTCGTGAGAGGGTAGAGACGACGTACGGGCATGCGTTGCCGAATATTTAGGAATGATTTCCTTGTTGAGGGTCGTACGAATCGTTTTCTTTTGTCAGGGGACTTAAGGAACCTTGCCACGCCCGTACCGAACGTCGGTACGTTCGGGCGGGTTCGGTTCCCTCAGCCCCCCGACACCCCCCTCACCCTCCTAACCCAAACTGGGCGGGAAACCCGCGGGTTTCCCTCCCCTCCGGTCCCTCCCTTCCAACCGGTTTTGTTTCTGTGTGTGTCTTCTTCGCATGGAGATACAAAATTATGGCTTCAAGACTGTAACAAACAGCATGCCGCTCCGTTTGAAGAGGTGTCATGTTCAGTATCGCGATGTTCGCGGCCGTCCTCTACACCGTCATTGTCCGTAAGACGATGCGGAGGCCGCTGAGCTGATGATTCTTTCACAGAAGCTCTCGCGCCTCCCGACCGGAGGCGTTTTTTTGTTCTTTCACATTTTCTCCCTTACAAGAGGGCGGTCTGCAGATCGTTCATCTGTAGTCCCCCCTGTTGGAGCGCCAAACGTTTACGAAAGGAGTGTGACGTATGGTCTACTTCGATATGTTCGCAGGACGGACGTCGCGTGTCTATCCGCCCCTTCCGCTGCCGGAGCGTCTTCAACTCTGGCTCGACCGGGTGGATCGCCGCACACGTCGCTTCAAGCGTCCCCGCAAGCTCTTTCTGCCCCGCAAGTTCGTGGAAGCCTTGGGGCTTTCGAGCAACTTAGTCGAGCTGGATGCCCTCGGGGTCCTCCGGTCCGGCTCGCGCATCATCGCTCGCACTGGTGGTTGATTTCTCACAATTGCTCCAACAAGGGATCTTCTCACGGGGCTGCATACGACGGTGTGCAGCTCCTTTTTTCAATTATCGGTCCGTTCCACTCTGTCGCCGTTGCTCCTCGACAAGGCCGGAAAACTGTCGGGTGAAGTCCGGAAAGGACGAAGCACAGATGATGTGCACATTTGCAGGGAGCGTCCCGCCACACCGCCGTCGCATTTGCTCCGTTACGTCTTCCACCGAACCGGGAACCGCGTCGAGAAAACGTGGGTCATCCGGATCCGCGTCCAGCAGATCCTTTTGTACCTCATTCAGCTCCTCGAAGGTTTCCTGTGGTTCGGGTTCGTCGTATCGGATGTGTTCCATGGGCACAATCTAAACATATCATCGCACGAGTCAATGCTATTGATACGCTTCCTAAAGCCGACTTCCTGCCTTCTCTTGCGGCTGTTTGGCTGATATTCTCTGAACATGTCACACGTTAAAGATCCCTCTCTGGCCGCCCAAGGGCGCCTGAACCTCGAGATTGCCGAGCGCAACATGGGTGCACTGCTCACTGTGCGTGAACGCTTCAAGAAATCCCAGCCGTTCAAGGGACTCACGATCGGCATGGCGCTGCATGTCACCAAAGAGACGGGGGTGCTCGTCCGCACGTTCGTTGCCGGTGGCGCAAAGGTGGCCATTACGGGATGCAATCCCTTAAGCACGCAGGATGACGTGGCCGCGGCGCTGGCGGAGGAGGATGGCGTGCTGGTGTGGGCGTACAAGGGCGAGAGCCGCGAGGATTACTACAAGTTCCTCGAGGCAGTGCTCAAGGCGGAGCCCGACATCACCGTGGATGACGGCTGCGATCTGATTTCGCTCATTCACAAAGAACATCCGCATCTGCTCGAAAAAATCATCGGGGCCTGCGAAGAGACGACCACGGGCGTGAACCGGCTGCGCGTCATGGCCAAGGAAGGAGCGCTCAAGATGCCGGTGATTGCGGTCAACGACAACCTGACCAAGCATCTCTTCGACAATTACTACGGCAC
>JAUSKD010000040.1 GCA_030647195.1 Candidatus Peribacter sp.
GATTGGCACGTGCGCTTGCATTTGGCGTGCGGCGTGTGCGCGGGACGGTTTACGAAGTCGGCGGTTTTCAGCCCAAAGTAAATTTTTCTCTCGACAAATTTCCAGCCGTACTCGACCGTCTCGAACCGTTTCTCGTGCGCGGTCAGGATCTGCTTGCGGTGTCGGTGAAAGCGGGGGACCGCGGACTCTCGGTGGAAATGCTGCAGAACGCACTCAAGAAGCTGGGGTTCTTCGATCAGCCCCTCACCGGTCTCTTCGGTGCGGCGACGCAGGACTCTCTCAGCCGCTTCAATGCGGCCTTCGGGCTTGCAGAACCCTCGGACCGTCTCAGTGAACGCACTGCCGCGACCCTTGCGGCCGCAGTCCGTCGGGCGGATGTGGCGCCGCCCATCGCGAAAAACGTGGATAAGAGCGCGAAGGCATCGGTCATCCGGACGGCGCAGCGCACCATGCGGTTTCTTGGCTACTACAAGGGCAGAACGAACGGTGTCTACAATGACACGCTGGCCGCTGCGATCCTCAAGTTCCAGCAGAGCGAGCAGTTGGTGGGGACGGCGCAGGATCCGGGGGCCGGACGCATCGGTCCGCTCACCCGCGGCAAGCTCCAGGTGGAATGGAATCAGAAACTGGTCACCGACCTTGCCGATCGCCTGTTGATTCTGCGTCGCGTGGAAGTGCTGCTCGATCAGCGGGGGAGGAATCTCGACCAGTTCCTGAGTGAAGGCGACAGCGGGCCATCGGTCACACTCCTGCAGCAACTGCTCGCCGATCGCGGATACTTCCCGGCTGAAAAAGTGAACGGTCACTTCGGTCTGCAGACGAAAGAGGCCGTGCTCCAGTACCAGATGGACCGGCAGCTCGTGGCCGCGGAAGGCGGTACCGGGGCCGGAACGGTCGGGCCTCAAACACTCAAGAGCCTGCGCGCGGAGGAGCAGCAGGAGGCCTATTTGCTGGTGAGGAGTGAGGGGTGGAGGGCGTTGTAAGAAGGAGGGCAAAGAGTACAAGGAGTACAAGGAATGGGAGGAATCTTCGTTTTCTTTGTACTCTTTGTCTTCCTCGTATTCCTCGTCAATAGCGTCAATTGCACTTCGAAGTTTCATCGTGCAGCATGTCCCCATGCGCCGGTTCGCGTTGTTTGTCGTGCTGTGCCTCCTGCCCATTTCTGCTCTCACACAAGAGGGCGGCGGCATCACGCGCCGTGATGGATTTTTGATGATCTGGGAGGGCATCCGCCGCGATCCGGATCCCACGCGCGAGGCGGCGTACCGCGACGTGCCCGAAGGCGATCTCGGGAGTGAGCAGATCACCTACGCCAAGGCGCGCGGCATTCTCGATGATGGCGAGTTGTTCCACCCCGACGAGCCGCTCCACTTCTCCGATGCCGTGCTCTGGCTTTTTCGCACGCGTAACGTGGCGGATCCCGATGACATGACGCCCGAGTCGGTGCCGCAGCTCCTGCAGAAGTATCCGTTCATCCATGCATCGCAGGATCTCACAGAGCCGGTGTCGTCGTCCGAAACGCTGCTGGGCATGGCCGCTTCACTCGATGACCTGCTTGCGGCTGAGGAGCACGAAATCAGTTTGTATTCCGAGAAATTTCAGGGCAAGGGCACGGCGTGCGGCGAACCGTTCGACATGAATGCGCTCACGGCGGCACACCGCACGTTCCCCTGCAATACGCTGGTGAAGGTGACCAATGCTGTGAATGGGCAGAGCGTCATCGTGCGCATTAATGACCGTGGGCCGTACGTCGAGGGTCGCGACATGGATTTGAGCCTCGCGGCCTTCACGCGGATTGCCCCCCGCAGTCAGGGCGTCGCGCAGGCGCGGTTTGAGCGGCTGGGGGACAGTGCGCTCGTCGATGCGTGCGATGGAACACTGCGCAGTTATCAGAAGCGCATTACGCGAAACGTGCGCTTTGACCGCGGCGTACCGAATATGTCCCCCGTCGGCGTGCCGGTAACGCTGACGTCCATCCGTCCTTTCGTTGTCCGTTCGATCACGTATCCCGATGGTTCCCTCGAACGCATTGAAGATTGGGTGAACCCCGGAGAGCTCTTTTCGCTGACTCCGTCCACGACGGGCAAATTTGTCTTCCGCGTCGGGACAGTCGACGGCAAGGCCCGGGAGATGCAGATGGACGTTTGGGAGTGTGCGCGATGAGCAGATGGACGCATTGGTGATCACATCATAATTTCAATTCGTATCAAGTTGCCGTGAGGCGTCAGCAGTGCCGAAATCTGGTATAATAAATGGAATTCCTTGTATATTCCTCACGTTTCCATTTGTTCAACCTCCTAGAGCGCTTCTTCTGGCCCGTGACCTGGATCGTCGGTCTCACGATCGTCTCGTTCGTGCCCGGTGCCTGGAGTGCGTTCGGTCACTGGTGGATTTCAAATCCGATTCAGAATTCGGGAATCATCGTCGGGGTCTATGTGGCGTGGAAAATGGTGAAATGGAATTTCCGGTACTTCTATGCCGTCTGGAAGTCACGATCGCTCGTGATGATGAAGATCACGCTGCCCAGGTCAGATACGAAGGTGGATACCGAGAAGCGCACCGAGAAGGATTTCAAGGAGAAGGTGGCCATCATGGAGCAGCTCTACCGTGCGCTTTGGGAAGTGCAGAGCCTCACGGTCTGGCAGGAGTTACGGTACTGGTTCTTCCGCTACATCACGATCAGTTTCGAGATGTATGTGGAGAAGGGGCTTCTGATGTTCTACGTCGTGACACAACCGGAGCTGCAGTCCATCGTCGAGAAGCAGATCACGGCCTTCTACCCCAATGCGGAAGTCACGCTCCGCCCCACGCCAAATCTCAAGCCCAAGGGATCGAAACTGACAGCGTACAACATGATCACTGACAAGTCTTTCATCTTTCCGCTGCGGTATTACGAGCAGATGCAGGATGATCCCCTCAATGGGCTCGCAAACGTCCTCAGCAAGATGCAGGAGGACGAAACGGCGGGCGTGCAGATCGTGCTTATGCCCGCATCTTCTCAGAAGTGGGGCAAGAGGACGAAGCAATACGCCTCGCAGCAGTTCAAAGGGAAGAAGGAGGGATGGTTCAGCAATGTGCCGCTCCTCGGCACGCTCTTTTCTATTTTCGGCAGTGTGGCCACGGGGAGTGATAGCACCATGGCGCCCGGCGCGAGCCATGGCGATTCCTTTGTGCGCATGATCCAGCCGGAGGAGGAGCTGTACAAGCGTATGGGCGAGAAGGCGGGCATGAGTTTCTATTACGCCTCCATCCGCATCGCATCCGCTGCCAAGACGTGGCAGCGCTCGATCGAGATCACCAACAACCTGCAGGTCGCCTTCAACGCGTACAAGGATATCTACGGCAACTACCTGGATGAGCACCGCATCTTCACCAATTTCTTCCCGCTCGCCTGGAACGCACCGATTCTCTATCGGCTCTGGAAGTGGCGCCTGAACGGGTTCTGGCACAAGCGCTGCATGCTCGTGGAGAAGGAGCTGGCGGGGCTCTTTCACTTTCCCGACAGCCGCTACAACAAGATTCCGAACATCGAGTGGATCAGCTACCGCGTGCTGCCGCCTCCCCCCAATATTCCCACGGAGGGCATCCTCATCGGCATCAACAAGCATCGTGCCGTCGATACGAAGATTCTCTTCCACCCCGAGGACCGCACCCGCCACCACTACATCATCGGAAAATCCGGTACGGGAAAATCCGCGCTGCTGTCGTGGATGAGCAGGCAGGATATTCAGAGGGGCGAGGGCGTGTGCATCGTGGATCCGCACGGCGATCTGATCGAGGACGCACTCGCACACACGCCCAAGGAGCGCGCCAAGGATATCGTCCTCTTCGATCCCGCGGATACCGAGCGGCCGATGGGCTTAAACCTGCTCGAGGCCAAGACGCCGGAAGAGAAGGACCGCGCCGCGCTCGATGCGATGGAGATCTTCATCAAGCTCTTCGGCAACGAGATCTTCGGTCCGCGCATCCAGCACTACTTCCGCAACGGATGCCTGACGCTGATGGATGATGAAGAGGAAGGTGCGACGCTCATCGACGTGCCGCGCCTGTTCGTGGATGACGAATTCCAGCGTTTCAAGGTCGCCAAGTGCAAGAACCCCGTGGTCCGGAGCTTCTGGGAACACGAGATCGCCAAAACCGGCGCGCGCGAGAAAGAAGAGATGATCCCGTACTTCTCGGCCAAGTTCGGTCCGTTCATCACGAACACGACGATGCGCAATATCATCGGCCAGCCCAAGAGCGCCTTCCAGATCCGCGATATCATGGATGCGGGCAAGGTCCTGTTGGTGAACCTGAGCAAGGGCCGCATCGGCGACGTGAACGCGCAGCTGCTGGGCCTGATCTTCGTCAACAAGGTGAATATGGCCGCCCTCTCGCGTGCGGATATGCCGCGGGCCAAGCGCCGCCGCTTCTACCTGTACGTGGACGAATTCCAGAACTTCGTCACCGATGCGTTCGCCACGATCCTCAGTGAGGCGCGCAAGTACGAGCTGGGGCTCATCATGGCGCACCAGTACATCGGTCAGCTCGTGGGCAAAACGGAGGAGTACGGCCAGGCCAGCACCAAGCTGCGCGACGCCGTCTTCGGCAACGTGGGTACGATCTCGAGCTTCAAGATCGGCGCGGAGGATGCCGAGTACATGGCCAAAGAATATGCGCCGGAGCTCAGTGAGCAGGACGTGATCGGCATCCCGAACTTCAACTGCTACATGAAGCTCAGCATCAACAACGTCCCCTCGCGCCCCTTCTCGATGGCCACGATCTGGGACGAGTCACAGAGAAACGAGGAGCTGGCAGGACTCATCAAGGAGTACAGCCGCATGAAGTTCGGCAGAAAGAAAGTGTTCGTCGATCAGGAAATCGGCGATCGCATCGGGATGGTCCGGTAGGGAGATTTACGATTTATAGATTTGCGATTTGCGATTTGGATGTGTGAAAAAAATCGCAAATCCATACATCGATCAATCGCAAATCCTTCACTCGTTCATTGCATCATCTCTCTTGCCCGGGGAGAATTCACGCATGTCTTGGGGCCTGGTCCTCTCCGGCGGAGCGGCGTTCGGCATCGCGAGCGGTGGCGTCATTGAAGTACTGGGGCGTGAGGGGCTGAAGCCCGACTGCATCGCAGGCAGCAGCATGGGGGCCATCATCGCCGCGGGGTACGCATTCGGTATTCCGTTGGACCGTATCCATGATGCGGTGAGACAGCTCACCATCGTGAGCGTTGCGCGTTTCAGCGATCTGCCCCTCAGAAACGGCCTGCACAGCGGGATTTTTCACCATGAAGTCGAGCGGCTCATGCGGCCGTTTTTCGGCGATGCCACGATCGGGGATTGCCGTATTCCCTTCGTGTGCGTAGCCGGAAAAGTGCACAAGCGCATCCACTGGTCGCACATCGTCCGGCGGACGTTCCGGCAGGAATTCGAAGAGGCGGTATCTCACCATGTTTTTCCGCCCGAAACGAGGCTGGTGGATGCCCTTGCGGCGACCAGTGCGATTCCGGTGGTGTTCTCGCCGGTCGAGATCGAGGGCCAGACCTTCGTCGATTTATGTCACTTCGGTCCCATTCCGGCACGCGCGCTCAAGGATCGCTGCCAAGCAGACCGTATCGTCGCAACCGACACGCACCCGACCTATGACACGCTGCGCACGTTTTTGCCGACGGGCTGGCGCGAGTTCCTCGAGGCGGGGGATCAGGAAATCGCAGAGGATAAGGCGGCGTGCGATGTGATCATCAGCCCGGTGCCGCCGTACGCACTCTTCCGCTTCGACAAGGGTGAAGCGTTTTGGCAGGCGGGCAAAAAAGCCGCGGAAGAATCGCTTCCAGAAGTAAAGGCATTGATCAGCAAATGATGTCCCGGTCTGGGATGGTGCGTTGAGATCTTCGCTCAAGAGGCTTACCAGCGCCGTACGCTCCGGTATCCGTCGTGGTAACCCCTTCTCTCTTCCGTATCTTCGATGCAGTTTCCGGAAGACCGCTTCTCACTTATCGCATCACGCCTGCCCTGCTGCATTCCCCGGTCGTACAGTTGCTGTGCGCTGAGTCTGGTGTTGAAGGCACGTGGTTCGGAATGCATGTAGCGCTCCTGCTGTGCGGCCTGTTCGGCCCGTTTCGTTTCGAGCGCTTTCATGAGGCGGCGACGGTACACACTCATGCCGTGCGGCATTTGTCCTTTGCCGATATGTTGGCGCTGTGCGTCTAATTGCAGGGAGCGGCTCTCTAACTCCGACAGCGGCATGTCCGTGTAGTGCTTGTGGATGAGGGGTTCGTTGATCATGGTACAGGGGAAAAATGGATGTTATTCTTTGCCTTGTATCCACGGGAGTCAAGAATTCTTATTGCGCTCCAAAAAACCGCGCCCTTCTCAAGTGAAGAACGCGGCAGATGTCGCAAGGTAATTCTTTAAACGGAGTGATCAGATCTCCAGCAATGTTCCAAATCTCTGTCTCGTTTGCTGGTAAATTCTGTAGCGCTCACGCACCTGAGGAAGCATTTTTTCCCATTGTGCGCGATAGGCTTGCACATTGATCCCGGCGGCTTCGGCATTGGCAAAACTCTGTTCAACTTCCACGGTGATCTCGTCGGGATTCCTTGGTTGACCTCCTTTGCCTGCTCTCTTGAGAGTCGAGGCGTAATACATCATGCCGTCGAGATGCTGCTTCAACCGGGCTTCAACCGGGTGCATCTGCTGACCGCTTTGCACTTCAGAATTTTGCATAAGAGAATTGGAAAGGAATACATATATTGTATACTTATTTATAAATAAGTAAATAGTCCTTGAAATAGCAATATATAGAAGAATGCAGCATTGAGATGACGATGAACGATCCTCACGCCTGCACCTCGCCCCCGTCTGTGCGGAAGGGGAGCTTGCGCGTCAGGACTTCTGCCATTTTCGGATTCGTCTTCGGATCGAGATCGATCTCCACGAGATCAAAGAGTTCCTCCGGCAGATCCGGGAACCAGTTTTCCACCCTGCGGATGACCTTTGCACCGTATTTCTGCTCGTAGAGGGGCACCAGGTTCTCGCTGACACGGCTGTGAAAGACCATCTTCTTATAGCCGCCCTCCACGGCTTTCTGGATTGTGGCGGGATAGAGGAGCGTCGTGAAGAGATGTTTCTGCTGGTGCTTCGGCGTGATGCTCACGTTCCAGACGTACAGCACATCATCTTTGCAGTACTCTTGTGTCTCTTCGGGCTTGCCGAAGAAGCCCTCTTCCGGATCATCGTCCTCCTCCAGTGTTTCGGGGAGCGCGGAACCGCTGCAGCTCGAGACATATCCTGCAATCTCATCTTTCATATTGAGCGTCATGAGGGGGCCTTTGGTGGCGATCCATCGCAGGTGTTCTTCCCCATCGCGCATGTCTTCCGGGTAGCAGTCCTCCTCAGCTTTGAGCAGGGCGGGCATCACCGCATCCAGCTGCTCGGGTGTGACCATCGATGTTTCGTATTTCATGATTTCCGCAATCGCGTCGTGATTGCCCTTCATCATTCTCTCGAGTGTCGCGCTTGGAAGAACCTCGCGTGCACGTTCAAGTAGGGGACCATGTTCCCCCGCGGCGGGAACAGCTTTCGCGTCCGTTGGCTTTGTTGGCTCCATAAGTGACATTATAATGTAAAATTAACAAATTGCAACTATGTTCACAATTAATTCAAATGGCAAGAACCATGATTATTGGGCGCTTTTGAGCGATTGGAGGAACAACTGAACACGCTCGTCGGATGCCACACTGTCTTTGAGGGAAGAGACGAACGCTCGCACATGAGCAGGGGATGAATCCGGATTGGCATAGTACCTTCGGAGCAGCGTTTCTCCATGCTTAGCGAGAACCTGGAGGCCGCGTTCAGGATCCCGAATCGCGTACCGGTTTCCCTCTGGGACGATGATGCTCTCTGCGAGAAGGATTTGGAGTTGGGCCAGTCCGGTGAAGTAATAGCGCTCGCCGCTGCCCTCGGGGGATTTCTGCGTGATGTAGTAGAGGATCGAAGAGAGTTTGGCG
Source organism: Candidatus Peribacter sp. (assembly GCA_030647195.1). GTDB lineage: Bacteria > Patescibacteriota > Gracilibacteria > Peribacterales > Peribacteraceae > Peribacter. Next base: position 8,003 of record JAUSKD010000040.1, read on the forward strand.
GCCAGCTGTTCCCTTGCATCCAGATCTCTCTGATTTTGCAGCCGTTGATGGAGCAGGTGTGCCCCTACTGTCTCTGCCTTGAGCTCTTCCAGTACCCATGCCTCGCTCTGTTCGTTGAGCCCGATACGGTTGCTGATGGTCTGATCCATCCACGTAAAGAGCATATGGCCCGTTTCGTGCGCATCCAATTCTGTCAGTGCAGCTTGCGCAAAACGGTCCGGCGCCATCGTGATGCCGAAGACTTTTTGGAGCTGAGGCAGGTCTTCTTTGGCGGATTCCATCACGACGTCGGGATGCAGCAGCGAGTGGCCCGGTCTCTGCTCCGCATCCACGCGCCAGTAGAGGTTCGGCCCGAATCCCAGGGCGTGTGACGTGAGCACGGCGGGAGCGACCGTGCGGTATTCATCCACGAGGTGTTCCTTGCCGACGAGCAGCGAGTCGAAGAGTTTCTGACCTTCGCTGTGCGTGGCCGCAAGGCGTCCCATCAGATTCCGTGTATGTGTATCCGTGAATCCGAGGCGCAGCTCCACGTCGACTTTGTTCGCGTCGCCGGCCACCGTGGGAATCGCCTGTGCGATCACCGCAAGCGGGCAGCCATTCAGACTCAGTGCCGCCCCGGATTCATAGACATCTTTCCACAGGGCAGCGAGCGCTTCGGGGTTTGTGAGTGATGAGCCGTAGGCGGCGGCGAGCTTGCGCAGGAATGCAGGCAGATTCGCATACTTCTCCTGCGGCAACTGTCTTGCTGAAAGCAGTTGTTCTGTTTCATCCGCCAGTCGTTCGAAGTGTTTCTGGATTCTCGGCCATTCGAAAGGAAACACCTGAGCGTAGGTGAGAGGCACGATTTCATCGCTCTGCTCCGAAACGTACGGATCGTACAGGTACTGTGCCCCTTTCATTTTTTCCTTGCCGAGGCGGGTAGCCGTGCTGCCGCCGGGCAGATCGGCGAGTTCCATCTGCTTGATGAACGCGTGATCGAAATACTTTCCGAGCGAGGCACCCATCTCGAGGAGCAATGCGATTTCTGCACGCTCAACGCCCCACTCGGTCAGTTTTGCTGCGGGAATTTCTTTCAGCCACTGGCGTAAGAGACCGATTACAGAAAGTTGCCGTTCCGAAGAGAGAAGCAACAGTTTTTTCCACGCGTCGGGCAGCGCCGTGCGCAGGGGCTCGAGCGCCCCCATTTGTCTACTGGAGAGGAGTGCATTGATGCGTTCGGGGTTGTGCAGAATCTCGCGGACCTCTTCAAGCCCAGATGTATCGGGGAGGGACTGGAGCCATTGCCCGGATTCCCGGGCGAGGAAATCAGGCAGCGGAGATGTGTTCCACTGCTCGCCGATGGTCCTCGTCGCGGCGCCAAACAGATCGTCGACCGAGTGAATCGTTTCGAGAGGGCATGGAGGAGTTGTGCGTTCCAGGGATGTTTGAAGCATGCGTCGAACATCGTGCGTCACGGAACGGATGCTTTCGGGCAGGGATTCTACATGCAGAGGGTCCAGCCGGTTCGTTGGGTCGGGTGTGAGTTCAGCGACAGTGAGGAATCGCTGTTCAGACATTCAATTGTTATTATAACACATAATATTAATATTTGCGATCAGCGGGTGGGATAGCAATCTCCAGTGGCATCGTCATTTTCCTATGGTGCTACAATCACCCCAATTCATTCCACCCCTCTGCCCATGAAAAAAGCTTTGCTCTGGATTGGCGGAATCGCACTTGTTCTCGTCCTCGCATTCATTGCCGTTGTGATTCTTGTGGTTGCCAATGTCCTCCCGGCATCGGTGACGAAAACCTCTCTTTCGCAGGAGTACGGATACGACGGCGCCTACGTTCCACCCGAGTCCCCCATGCCACGCGAATGGGATGCACGACCCGGTTCGGCCGCAGTAGGGAGGGTTTATGATGAATCGGCAAAAGTGCAACAGGGGGAGCGCGTCATCATCCGTTCCGCCAGAATGTCTCTGGTGGCATCGGATGTGCAGAAGACGGTGTCCGCACTCAGGACATACACCGAGGAGCACAGCGGGTTTGTGGTGAGTGCCGAGGTACAGACGCAGAAGGGTACGGCCCCGCGCGCCACGGTATCGCTGCGTATTCCCGCAGAGAAGCTCGATGCCGCCCTTGCCTTCATCCGGCAGCAGGCGCTGCGTGTGACGAGCGAATCGGTTTCCGGTGAAGATGTGACCGAGGAGTACGTCGATCTGAAGGCCAGGCTCTCAAACCTCGAAGCCAGCGAGCGGCAGTTTCTCACGATCATGAAAGACGCCCGCAAGACGGAGGATGTGCTTTCTGTGCAGCGGGAGATCGAGCGCGTACGCGGCGAGATTGAATCACTGACGGCGCGCAAGAAGTATCTGGAGGAGTCCGCGAAGCTCTCTTCGGTCACAATCTCGATCGCGACGGACGAGGCGTCGTTACCCGTGGTGGATTCGGGAGACGAGTGGCGACCCTTCGTTGTTGCAAAGGCCGCCGCCTCCGCGTTCTTGGGTGTGCTGAAGTTCCTCGTGAACGTCGTCATCTGGGCCATCGTCTTCGTGCCGGTCTGGGGAACGGCCTGGCTCGTCGTGCGCTACTGGAAGAGGAGACGCATGCGTGCCTCGTAGGAAACCGGGAAATATTTCCGATTTTCGGTCTCTCTGCTGTACCCTGCTTACCTATGCCATCATTCTCTCAAATCAAGGACATGTTCCGCATGCAGCGCGAGGCGAAGAAGGTGAAGAGTGAGCTGAAAAAGATCCATGTGGAGGCGGAGGGGCGGGGAGTCAAGGTCGTCGTCTCGGCGGACATGGAGGTCGTCAGTATTGAGATCGCGCCGGATGCCGCACGCGAAACGCTGGGCCGCGAAATTGCCGATTGTCTGAATCGTGCGCTCAAGAAGGCGCAGGTTGTCTCGGCCGAGAAGATGCAGGGCGTGATGGGTGAGATGGGGTTTCCGACGGATAGCGGAATGAAGGGGATGGGGCAGTGATGGAATGAATGAAGAAGCCATTTTCTGTTTCTCTATGAAGTAATCCGTCAAAAGCCATTATTGACAATATATATATTAGTATTATAATAACATCCGTACTTCCATTTCCAATTATATATATGGAGAATCCAAATAAACCGATTGAGTCCAGCAATGGTGCCCCGGCAGGGGCGGATGTCCCAAAGCAGGGTAGTCTGCGAGATGCTTTTGATGTGGTGGGTCCCGAATTCAGCCGGTCGGGCGGAAAAGGGGTAAGAGCACAGATGGTATTCAAAGGTTTTAGAGTTAGAAGCAAGAAGGACGGCGCCGAGACGTTATTTTCCGCGAATGCGATTCCTCTCTCTTCTGGTCAGAGACAGTTGATTGAGCTGAATCATCAGCGTTGGAATCAATTGCGTGATGCGGTACAGGCAGAGAGGAGTGCTCTTCGTCAGCAGACGGGGGAGACAAGAGGAATGATGGGGAAATTGCTCGGCGCTTTGACCCAAAGGTCCCCAGTGCTGGTACCAGATTCTCCGAAGATTATTCGGGCGCTTGAAGCAGCAAATCAGCATTATCAGTCAATGGAGAGTGCCATCTATGGAAGCTCCATCGGGCTCGCGCAAGCTCCGAGTCAGGCAGAGGTTGAGGGTGAATACGAAAAGATGCAGCAGGAACTCAGTGGAGGGTCTGAGGTACCACAGGCATGATTCTGGGCATCAGTTTATTGAAATAGAGGGACACGGCAGCCGTGTCCCTTCTCTGTGATACACTTCAATGTGTCATGGTGAGCGTAGACGAACAATGGATGCGCAATTTTTTATGAAGAAGCTTCTTCTCTTCCTCCTCGGCCTCTGCATTGTCGCGTATGCGTGGTACCTGCACGAGCTCTCGCCGTTCGGCGGGACTGCTGCCGTGCGCGTGAAGGTCGAACAAGGGATGAGCGTGGCGCAGGTGGGAGCGCTGCTGGAGGAGAAAGGTCTGATCCGCTCGCTTTCTGCCTTTAAGCTCTACATGAAGCTCAATGGGGCCGAGGCGGGTGTGCAGGCGGGGACCTTTATCTTCCGGCCGAATATGAGCGTCGAAGAGATTGTGAATGTTCTTCGATCCGGCAAGTCGGAGGAGGTTTCACTCACGATCCCGGAGGGATGGACGGTGACGGATATTGACGCGCTTATTGCATCCAAGGGACTTGCGGAATCAGGTGCCGTTCTCGATTGTCTGCATCGCTGCGACTTCTCGACGTTTGATTTCCTGCCGCCTGTTTCCACGCAGGGGCTTGCTGAACGCGGCGGACGCCTCGAGGGGTACCTCTTCCCTGAAACCTACTTCGTGAATGAAGCCGAGTTTGTTCCCAAATTCTTTCTCGAGCGCCTGCTCGGCACGTTCCGTACGCGCGTGATCCAGGATCACAAGGACGAGATCGCCGTCTCGGGTCACTCTCTTCACGAAATCATGACCATGGCTTCGCTCGTCGAAGCGGAAACGCGCACCGATGCGGAGAGGCCGATTGTGGCGGGCATCCTCTGGAAGCGCCTTGAGGCCGGTATGCCGCTCGGGGTGGATGCTACTGTGCGCTACATTGTCGATAAATCGACGGAACCGATTACGCAATCCGACCTCGAGACGAAGAGTCCCTACAACACGCGCAAGTTTAAGGGGCTGCCACCGGGGCCCATCGAGAGCCCGGGGCTGACGAGCATCCTCGCAGCGCTCAAGCCGCAGGAGTCTCCCTACTGGTACTACCTGCACGACAGCAAGGGCGTCATCCACTATGCAACGACGAATGACGAGCATAACGAGAATCGGAGGAAATACCTGAGGTAGCTGTAAGCTTCAAGCAGTCTGCTTTTGGCTTATCGCTTCAAGCTTAAGTCTTTCGTGCAAATGTGGTATAATACTCTTCGACGCTTCCTATCAATCACAGATATCATTCTCCTTACGCAATGACCCCCGCACACAAGCTCAAGATCGGCGTGATGGGTTCGGCCAGTGGGCCGCAGATTAGCGATCCCCATGCGCGCGAGATGGCGAAGAAGCTCGGAGCGGAAATCGGCAGGCGCGGGTACATCTTCATCAACGGCGCGTGTCCGGGACTTCCGCATGACGCCCTGCTTGCGGCGAAGGCCGCAGGTGCCTTCTCGCTGGGGATCTCGCCGGCGTTCTCGGAGTACGAGCACGTGAACGAGTATCACTCGCCCCTCGAGAATGACATGATGATTTACACGGGGCAGGGATTCATGGAGCGCGATGTTGTGAATATCCGTTCCTCTGACGGCGTCGTCTTCATCGGCGGCGGCATCGGCACCTTGAACGAGCTCACGATTGCCTACGACGAGGGCCGGCCCATGGGCGTACTCACCAATACCGGCGGCATCAGCAATGCGATCCAGGAAATCATCACAAAGCTGTGCTTGCGTACGATTCCGCCGAATATGGTGTTCGACGATGATCCGGCCAAGCTCCTCGATAAACTGGAAGTCGCCATCCGGGCGTTCCCGCTGCCCATTCACGAAGACGGTCGCGTCGTCGACCATTCAGAGGGCAATCGCGAAGCCCCGCCGCATCTGCAGGAGCGCAAGCCGGGATAACGGATTTGCGATTCAACGATTTCTGGATTTGCGATTTGATCTGCAAAAAAAATCGCAATTCGCAAATTCATAAATCGTCAATCATGCTTTCGTGATCCACCGTACCGGCGTTCCCGTGAAGTCGAACATCGAGCGGAGTCTGTTTTCGAGGAACCTGAGTTCGCTTGGGCGGATATCCCGTGGATGTTTCACAAAGAGTACGAATGTCGGCGGTACATCATCCGCCTGCGTCAGGTGCTTTGTCTTGGAGAGTACTTTGAGCGGTTGTCCGTAGACGGCATCCGTGAACCAGCGGTGGAGCTCCTTCGTCGGGATGCGGCGCATGCGGTTCTGCTGCACCTGCGCGATCAGGGGGAACACTTTCAAAAGTCCGTCGCGGGTAACGGCGGAGCAGGGGAGCATCGGGGCGAACCGGCAGAAGGAGAGGGAGAGCTCCACCTCGGCGATCTTCGCAGCACGGGCTTCGGTTTTGAGTGTGTCGATTTTGTTGAGGAGCAGGATGAGACCCTTGCCCGCCTCGGTGGCCAGCGCAGCCAGCCGTTGGTCCTGGTGGCTCACGGGTTCCGTTGCCGAGAGCACGAGCAGAGCCACGTCACACTGTTCCAGTGCCTGAATGCTCCGCAGCACCGCATAGTGCTCGATGCCCGCCTCCACATGGGTTCGCCGTCGGATGCCTGCCGTGTCGATGAAGAGGAATTCCTGCTCATTGAAACGGATGATCGTATCGACGGCGTCGCGCGTCGTGCCCGGGATATCCGAGACGAGCATGGGCGAGACTAAGCGCTGCGGGTCAGACATGAAGGCGTTGATGAGCGAGCTCTTGCCAACGTTCGGCTTGCCGATGACGGCGACCTTGGGCGGATCGGATGCCTTTGCCTTCTCCTGTTTCTTGAAATGAAGCTTCTTCAGCTCCTTCACGGTCGCATCGACGAGCTCCTCTGTGCCGATGGCATGCGGTGCGCTGACGGGGATCACCATGTCCGAAATGCCGAGTGCGAGGTATTCCACCAGTTTGTCCTCGATGGTTTCGGGATTGTCGCATTTCGTCGGCACGAGAATGACGGGCACGTGGCGGCGGCTGCGACGGCGCAGCAGGTCGATGATGACGTGATCGCTCTTCGTCAGTTCCTCGCGGCTGTTGATGGTGAAGAGGATCAGGTCGGCGTTCTCGAGCGCGAGCATCGATTGGCGGTGCACGTCCTGCTCGAAGCCCTTGTCGTCGGTCCCGCCGCCCATGCCGCCGGTGTCGAGCAGCAGAAAATCCATCGTCTTCGTTTCCATGCGGTGTGCCACGTGGTCGCGGGTGGTGCCTGCCACCTCACTTTCGATTGCCTTGCGCTCGCCGGCGAGCCGGTTGAACAGGGTGGATTTGCCGGTATTCGGCCTGCCGATAATGGCAACGGTGGGTAATTGGGACATTGGCTTATGAGCGGTAAGGCCGACTTGCCCGGCGTAGCCTTGCGTGAGCAAGGCGAAGTCGGGTGATGGCGACGGTCGGCAGTTGAGACATATGGCGCGCAACAGAATTGCACCTGATTGTATCACGTCACAGGCCATTGCCCCTCAGATAGGCCCGATTCCTTCCATTGCATGCACACAGGTTCCTACGCGGCGTCAGCGGCGAAACTGCCATCCAGATTCTGCTTTCTGTGCTGCTGCAGATGCTGTGATCGTTGTTCGAGTAGCAGTGAAGCCTCTCCGGTTGCGGTTACTCCGCAAGAGCGGTCCGCAGTCTTGATGGCCATTATCACTGTCGTATTCAGGTCTCCTCCCCATCGCCCCAGAGCCCGTATGGATCATTCTTTGTGAGATCGTCGGGTGTCCAGGGCCGGTCGTCGTCGTTGTTGGAGTTCCGCTCTACGGCGAAGCGATCGCATGCGGGATTGGTGAGAGATGACAGCCCATGCGCTGTGTTTTCTCTGGGCAGGAGGATGGCTGGCATGCGGTCGATGCAGTGTTCCAGCAGGTGGCCGTCTTCGTCGGAGTGGGGCACGGCTGCCACTGCCTGAAGTTGCTGATTTGCAAAGAAGCATGGGTTGGAGAGAAAACTGCTATCTGGGAGCGGGAGGAGCAGACGTCTGCGCCGGGTTGCATGGAGTTTGTCGTATAGTTTTCGCACCAGTGCCGATCCGATGCCTTTCCTGCGTTCTTTGGGCTCCACGGCAAACCGCATCGCAAGAATCAACTCATCATGCAGCTCGTAGACCATGGACCCCATGACGCGATCGTCCCGCTCGGCAACCATGCCAACGCATTGGCGAGCCTTTCGGTTTTCCAAAAATTCCTCTTCAAGCCATGGGGCTTCAAAGCTCTCCTCGTCCATCGCCAGCACGGCAGGCATATCTCTCGGTATCATCCAGCGGATATGGATGGCATCCTTCTGATAGGTCGAAGGCTCATAGATCGGCTGAGTGCACAGACGGTGGCGCAGGCTCCTGCGTGTCGCCCTGATCAGGAGCGCGGCCATTCTGGCTGTGCTGCGCGTATTGCAGAAAAATCTGCAAAGAGCTGCGTTCGGGGTGTTGCTATCGATGAGGGCATCGGCTCTCTCGGATAAGTTAATGGAGAATTCGCGTGAGAGGCTGCCGAGATCGTAGCGATCATTTCCGTCCATCCAGGGCAGGAGGTCTGGTTGCGACAGGATGCCCGCTATGGTCTGTCTGCAGTCTTCGATACCATCGTCGACCGTCCCAACGATGTCTCTGGCTGCGTCATCTCTGTTATTCGCAAAATGCATACCCGTCAGGCAGCGTCGTTCAAGGCTCTCGGCTGTGTTCGCTGCCTCCTCCAGGAGGCGCGCGTTTTCCGGTGAGAGCGTCGGTTGTCTGTCCATGGGAACGAGTCAAGCACGAGAGTCTACGACGGTGCGATTACTCTGCAAGAGCGGTTATCGGCCTTTTCAGGGAGGGGCGGCTCTCGTAGAGTATCGGGCATATGGAATTCGACCCGTCCAAAATCGAGGCCAAGTGGCAGCAGAAGTGGGAGGAAGCCAAAATTTTTGAGATCGATCTCAAGAAGGCCAAGAATCCGTACTATTCCCTCGTGATGTTCCCGTACCCGAGCGGGGACAAGCTGCACGTGGGGCACTGGTACAATTTTGCGCCGGCGGATAGCGCGGCACGTTTTATGCGGATGAAGGGCAACGATGTGATGACGCCCATGGGGTTCGATGCCTTCGGGCTGCCGGCCGAGAATTATGCCATCAAGAGCGGCATTCACCCCGATACCTCCACGCGCAGTAACGTGCAGACCATGGTGAAGCAGCTTCGGCGCATGGGCTGCATGTACGACTGGTCCAAGATGGTCAATACGTCCACGCCCGAGTACTACCGGTGGACGCAATGGCTTTTTCTTCAGATGTACGAGCACAAACTCGCCTATAAGAAGGAGGCCCCCGTGAATTTCTGCCCGAGTTGCCAGACGGTGCTGGCCAACGAGCAGGCGCAGGACGGCACGTGCGAGCGCTGCGGGACGACCGTCATCCAGAAAAATCTGAGCCAGTGGTTCTGGAAGATCACGGACTACGCCGAAAGGCTGCTTCAGGGGCTTGGTGATCTGGACTGGCCCGAGAAGACCAAGATCATGCAGCAGAACTGGATCGGCAGGAAGCACGGCATCAACATTGCGTACGACGTGGAGGGGACAAAAGAGAAGATCGTCTGCTTCACCACGCGACCGGATACGAACTTTGGCGCGACGTTCGTCGTGCTTGCGCCGGAGCATCCCTTCGCTATGAAAGTGATGGATCGGCAGATTGTGCCGAACACGGGCGAGGATCGTTCCAAGCATGTGCGCTGGTATTACGAGCAATCCCTCAAGAAGACGGAGCTCGAGCGCCAGGAGGAGGGACGCAAGAAGACGGGGGAATTCACCGGGTTCTATGCGATCAATCAACTCACAGGGTACCGCATGCCTGTCTGGGTCTCGGATTTCGTTCTCGGCGGATTCGGGACCGGAGCGGTCGTGGGAGTGCCGGGGCATGATGTCCGCGACTTTGAATTCGCGCAGCAGTTTAAGATTCCCGTCATCCGCGTGGTGGTGGCAAGCGACGGCGATGCGTCTCCGATTGAACGCATCGAGCAGGTGCAGGAAGAAGAGGGGACGATGATCAACTCCCAATTCCTCGATGGCCTGAATATTCACGAAGCGACCAAGCGCATCATGAGTTACATGGAGGACAAGGGCATCGGTCAGATCGTGACCACGTACCGTATCCGCGATTGGCTCGTGAGCCGGCAGCGCTACTGGGGCGCACCGATCCCGATTGTCTACGATCCCGATGGCAAACCCCATCCCGTGCCCGAGAAGCATCTGCCCTGGCTGCTCCCGACGGATGTCGCTTTCAAGCCAACGGGCAAGTCGCCGCTCACTGAGAGCAAAGAATTCATTGAGCGCACCGAGAAGCTCTTCGGCAAGGGATGGACGCCGGAATTCGATACCATGGATACCTTCGTCTGTTCCAGTTACTACTACCTGCGCTACCTTGCGGAAGGCGACGAGAAGCACCTTGTCGATCCCACGATCGAGAAACGCTGGATGCCGGTTTCCACGTATATCGGCGGGCCGGAGCACGCGTGCATGCATCTGATCTACGCACGGTTTGTGATGATGGCACTCAAGGATTTTGGCTTCGTATCGCACGAAGAGCCGTTCAAAAAATTAGTACATCAGGGACTCATCACCAACAAAGGAGCCAAGATGAGCAAGAGCAAAGGCAACGTGGTGAGCCCCGACAGTCTTGTCGAGTGGCACGGTTCCGATGCTTTCAGAATGTACCTGATGTTCATGGGTCCTTTCACCGAAGGAGGGGATTGGAGCGACACCGGGATAAAGGGCATAGATCGCTTCGTGAAGCGGATTCATGCCATGTGCACGTCGAATGTGAATAAAAAAGTTGATCAACCAGAGGTGATTGCCGCGCTCCACCGCACGATCAAGAAGGTGACGGAGGATATCGAGGGACTCCGGTTCAATACCGCCATATCCGCGCTCATGGAATTATTGAATCTTCTGGAGCAGGAAGGGGGAGTGAGCAGCGAAACCGCCAAGACCTTTACGCTCCTGCTGGCCCCGCTCGCTCCGCATCTCTCTGAAGAACTGTGGGAGTCGCTCGGTGGAAAAGATTTCGTGATCCGGCAGAAGTGGCCGGTGTTCGATCCCGCACTGATCAAAACTTCGACGTTTGTTATCGCGATTCAGGTGAACGGCAAATTGCGCGGCGAGATCGAAGTGGATGCAGGAGCCCCGAAAGAAGAAGTCCTCGCGAAGGCCAAGGCACACCCGAACGTGCAGAAGTTCCTCGCAAGCCGGGTCAAGAAGGAGATTTACGTTGCAGGCAAACTCGTGAGCCTGGTGGTGTGAGCAGGAGGATGTCGACGACGCAGAGGATGCCGAAGAGTCCGAGGAGAACATTTTCCGTGCCTCCTCGGCATCGTCGGCTTCTTCGGCATCCTTATCTTCTTCTATTGCACCGGGACAGCAACCGGTGCAGGCGGGAATTTACCCGTCCTGTCGCGGTAGAGATCCGGATCGATCGTCCGCTCGAAGCACACTTTTCCCGTTCCGTGATCCCAGAAATCCATGCCGCCCTGTTTCACGGGGTAGGTGTCGCGGTTCTTGCTCGCGGAGTCGGACGTTGTATCAAACACGGCGCAGAGCGAGAATTTGAGGGAACCCAGCCGTTCGAATCCGTACGCCTCGTGCGTACTCGGGTCTAAGGGGAGGACAAAACCGATCAGCGGGTTCTGTACATCGACGAGTGTTGCCGGAAGTGCCTGTTTGGCGATCCAGTATTCGGTGACCTGGTATTGGATTTGCTGCAGGTCACTCAAGCGTTGCTCATCGAAGCGCACACGTCGCTGCTCAAAAGGCGAACCGCTCAGGTAGAATCCGGCGATGACAACAACAAGAACGACTCCGGCAAGGCTCCAGCTGATGGCGCGATTTCCGGACGTCGCCTGGAAATCAGTCCGGCGGACATCCCAGAGCTCATAGCCAAAGACGAGCCCGGCTACGAGTCCGACAGACAGGATCTTGAAGAGGAAGCGGATCGTCAGGTCCCCGTTCAGAAAGTTGTAGAGCAGGGTGATCAGATCGCCGATGATGAGAAGTGCGGCCACGAAAATCGTAAAGTACAGCAGCCACTTGCGGATGCGGTACTCCGCTTTTTCGGGGTGGCTTGTCAGATCGCGGTGGAGGAACCGTGTCGTGAAGGCGAACACGGGGAATAAGATCGTCAGCATGGCTGCCCCCCAGCGGATCGAGTCGCGCACACCCTGCGCGTAATCGAGAGGGTCGGGGAGGGCGAGATTGATGAACTGAAAGAGGAGCATGAGCCCGCCCACCACACTGACGTAGAGGGTGACCGTGACGAGCAGGTAGAGGAAGAAGTCACGGGGATAAGTGTGTGAGTCGGCCATGGTGATTGGGGAAGGAAGCGTCAGTATACACCTTTTTCCTCTTCTCTCACGGCGACGAGGTTGTACTGGTCATATTGAAGGCAGCGCCCAGCTTGATCGGATCGTGTAGGGGTGCTGCAGGAGCGGCGATGGTGTGTTCTGGTACGGTGAGCACTGCGGCCCGAATACCGAAGGTATCGAGCGGAGCTGCGTGCCCCTGAATCCGATGCCCGGCCGCATGAACGAATTCCTCGAATGACTCTGCAGTGAATCTGCGGCGCGTGGAGGCGAAGCTCTGATCGCCCATGCGTTGACGCCACTTTGTTTCCTCCCGGGACGTGAGCAGATTCAGTACTTCCATCTGCGATCGGTTCTTCAGCGTGTAATCGACGATGAGAAGCTGCGCCTGTGGTTGGAGCACATGGAGGTCATGCAGAATGCGTTTTCCCTCTTCCGGCGTGACGCAACAGAGCACGTAGGAGAGTGCAACGAGATCGAAGGGGATGCTGTTTGCGGAAAATATTTCCGGATTTTCAACAATCCGTTCATTCGGACTTCTTGGCTGATGAATATCACAGATCGGATCGAACAGTGCCAGTCGATCACAGGCATTCTTCGTTCCTTCAAAGATGACGCGCTGCACACCCCGCCAGCCGCATCCGTAATCGAGCAGATCCAGATCCGGTTTTCGTTGATGATGCGTATGGATGAGCGCTCTCGTCAGTTCACATTGCCGCGTGTATGCCTCTTCGTGACCGGCCTCTGCCATAGCGCGCGACAGTAGAAGCTCAGAAAGTCCGCGTCAATTCCATGCAGGGTTTTCCTCCCTTCCTCTACAATCCCCCGTGCCCATGCATCCATTCGACCGTTACGCACCGTTTACCGACCTCGAAGCGCTCAATACCGCGAGCGATCGCCCGCTGCGCAAATCTGTGCGCGTGAACACGCTCAAGTGCTCCGTTTCCGACTTCAAAGGTTGGGCAAAGGAGCAGGGATGGTCCCTGACGCCGGTTCCCTGGTGGGCGGAGGGGTTCTTCATCGACCGCACAGACCTCACCACAGCCCTCGGCCGCGATATCCGTCACCTGCTCGGGCACTTCTACATGCAGGAGGCGGCCAGCATGCTGCCGGTGGCCCTGCTCGATCCCGCGCCCGGCGAGGCGATACTGGACCTGTGCGCGGCGCCCGGCAGCAAGACCACGCAGATTGCGGCTCGCTTGCAGGGCAGGGGAGTCGTCATCGCGAATGACATGCAGGAGAAGAGACTTCGTGTGCTGAATGATGCTCTGCAGCGCACGGGGGCGACTTCGGTCGTCATCACGCGCAAGGTCGGCCAGTGGTTCAGTAAGCATCTGACCGAGCGCTTCGACCGTGTGGTTTGTGATGCGCCCTGCACGGCGCAGGGAACGGCGCGCAAAGATGCGACCGCGCTTCTGTACTCCTCTCAGGATTCCATCGGAAAGGCGGCACGACTCCAGTATCAATTGCTTGAAGCGGCGATTCACGCGGCCAAGGTGGGAGGGCGCATCGTCTATTCCACGTGCACTTTAACGCCGGAAGAGAACGAAGGAGTGGTTCTGGAGATCTTGAACAAATTTAGTGATCAACTGGAAGTCATCCATCCAAAGGAAGCGCTTGGATCAGGGCTCGACTGGGATATGAGTGCGGCAATTTCCGACTCCGAAATCGTCCAGAAATCCCTGAACCCTAACCCTAACCTTCATCCTTTCCTCCGTCTCTGGCCCCAGACCTACGACACCGAGGGATTTTTCTGCGCGGTCCTGAAGAAGGTGAAGCGCACGCGCGAGGTGGAGCCGCTCGAGATGTATCAGCGAACCGCTCTGCCATTTGGCCGAAAGTCGACCGAGGCAGTTTCAAAGATCTTTCTGGAACAGTTCGGTGCGGATTTTCGCCTGCCCGGAGAATGCCTGATCGAGAAGGGGCAGCAGCTTCTGCTCTCGGGCGAGGATGCGTACGGATTCCCGCTCCCGGTTACGGAGTATGCCTCAGGCATTCCCTTCGCGAAGATTCTTCCTGACGGACGTTTTCGCATAACGAACGAGCTGGCATCGCTGCGCGGACATCTGGCGACTTCCGGCGTCATGGAACTTTCACAGGATCAGCTGGATGCGCTCCTTGCCGGAAAAGATATTTCCGTCGATCCCTCCCTGCGCGGGGATACGATCCTCCGGTTCCGCGGGATATCCCTCGGGCTCGGGTTGGCGAAGGAGGGAACGCTCCTCAATCGATTGCCGCGGTGGGTGGTGAAATTAGGGAGTAGGGGATAGGTGTAGGGTTAGGCTATACTGCTCTCCCCATGGACGAGGTTTCCGAAATCAAAGCGCGCCTGCCGATCGAGCAACTGGTCGCACAGTACTGCCAGCTCAAGAAGAAGGGCCGCACCTTCGTTGCGCTCTGCCCCTTCCATAACGACTCGCATCCCAGCCTGCAGGTCTCGCCCGACAAGGGAATCGCCTACTGCTTCGCGTGCCGCAAGGGCGGCGACATCTTCAAATTCTATGAGGAGATCGAGAAGGTGGATTTCAAGCAGGCGCTCAAGGATCTGGCTGAGAAGACCGGTGTGAAGCTGGAGGAGAGATTGGAGAAGGTCAGTCTGCCCAAAGACGAGAAGGAGCGCCTGCGATCCTGTCTCGAGGCCGCGCAGGCGTTCTTCGTCGAACAACTCAAGAAGACTCCGCGGGCGCAGGAGTACATCCAGCGGCGCAAGGTTCCGCAGGAACAAATCACATTCTTCGGCCTCGGCTACGCGCCCGATTCCTTCTCGCTGACGTACGAACATCTGCTGAAGCAGGGGTTCAGCAGGAGCGAGATCGTTGCGGCCGGACTCGGGGTCCAGAAGGATCTCAATGACGGACGGATCTACGACCGGTTCAGAAATCGTCTGATGTTTCCGATTTTCGATCATCAGGGCAACCTGGTCGCCTTCGGCGGGCGGGCCGTAGGGGAGGAGGATGCCAAGTACGTCAATTCCGCAGAGGGGCCGCTCTACAACAAATCCGCCGTACTCTACGGGCTCAACTGGGCGCGCGAGGCCGTGCGTGAGCGCAAGGCCGTCGTGCTGGTCGAGGGGTACTTCGACCTTTTGGCCTGCCACAAAGTGGGCTGCACGCACGCCGTCGCCGTCAGCGGCACGGCGCTCACGGAGCAGCACGTGAAGCTCCTCAAGCGCTCCGCGGATACAGCGATCCTGTGCCTCGATCAGGATCGGGCAGGGCGCGATGCGTCGGAGCGGGCGTTCATGCTCCTCGCGCACGAGGGGTTTCAGGTGCAGGCCGTCACCATCGACGCCAAAGATCCCGACGAGGCCGCACTTGCCAAACCCGAGGTGCTCCGACAAATCCTCCTCGATGGTGGCGTTCCGTATCTCGATTTCGTTCTGGAGGATTTGAAGAAAGGAGATACCGCATCGGTACAAGGCAAGCGCGCTCTGCTGCAGCGGCTCATGCCGCTTCTCGATGCGCTCGTATCGTCGGTGGAGCAGGGGCACTACATCGCGCGCATCGCAGCCGCCATCGGTTCCACCGAGACGGCCGTCCGCGATGACCTGAAGCGCCTGCCGCAATTCAGTCCTCCCGTGTCCGGGGCAGCGGGCGACGAGAGCGCGAAATCGGATCAGTTCTCGCCGATCGAAATCGCACTGGGGCTGTTTCTGGTCTACCCGGAGCATCGCGTCCTCCTGCCGGAGTTGATCGAGCCGGAAGAGGGATTTGCCAACGTACTCTATCAGGCGCTCAAGGCGGCTCCCGCGGGCAAAATCGATGTAACGACGCTCCCGCTTACGACGGAGCAACGCGAGCGCACGGCCATTCTGCAGCTCTTCTGCGAGATGCACGGCTTTCAGGATTGGTCCGATTCGCTGGCGACCCGCGAGATCCGTAAGAACTGTCAGCGGGCGAACCACATCACCCTTAGGCTCAAGCAATTGCAGATCGCGCAGCGTCTCAAAGAAGCCCATGCCGAAGGACACGCCGTTGAAGAGGCGCAGCTCTCGACGCAGTACCAGCAGGTGCTCAAATTGGCAAAGATGGCGGGATGAAGTGAGGAATGAAAGGGAAGAGAGGAAAGAAAAGAAAGAAAGGACGATGTGGGCATGGGGGAGAGCCAGCACATTTTGCATGCGCTGCTTTTCCGGTTCGTTTATTTCCTTTGTCTCCTTTCCATCCTTTCTCTCCCTTTTTCTCTTGGCGTCCAGGCGAAATTGCCTATACTGCTCGCACATGGCGTCTCACCCGCGGAAGTTTATCCCTCAACCCACTGAGGAGGATCTTGCCAAGTTTCCTCCTTCGGTGAAGCACCTGATTAAGAAAGGGCGCGAACAGCGCTACGTTACGCATCAGGAAATCATGGCGGTTGTACCGAACGCGGAAGAGAACGTGGATTTGCTCGACGAGATTTATACGCTGCTCACGGATCTCGGCATTCAGGTGATCGACGTGAAGGATGTGCTGATCTGGGAGAAGAAGGGCGCAGGCAAAGCGGCGCTCCCGGTGCCGGAGCCGACAGAGGATTTGACCGAGATCGCAGCATCGGATGTGGAAGAGGATGAGGAGGGCGAGGATCTGGAGCCGGATGAGAAGGTCGAGAAGCTCGAAACCGAAGATGCCATGCAGGTGGTGGCCACTGCCGGCATCGAGATCGATGATAAGGATCTGTCGGAGGATGAAAAGAAGAAGCGCCGCCGCGAGCGCGAAGTGGACCTGCTCGAAATTTCCAATGACTCCGTGCGCATGTACCTGTCCGAGATCGGTCGCGTGCCGCTGATCGATGCGCGCAAAGAGATCGAGCTGGCCCGTCGCATCCGCAAAGGCGATGCCAGTGCCAAGCAGCAGCTGGCCGAGGCCAACCTGCGTCTCGTGGTGAGTATCGCCAAGAAGTACATCGGGCGCGGGCTCTCGTTCCTCGACCTCATTCAGGAAGGCAACATCGGCCTCTTCCGCGCTGTCGAGAAATTCGATCCGGACCGCGGGTTCAAATTCAGTACGTACGCCACGTGGTGGATTCGTCAGGCCATCACCCGCGCCATAGCCGATCAGGCCCGCACCATCCGTATCCCGGTGCACATGGTTGAGACCATTAACAAGCTCACTCACACACAGCGCCGATTGGTGCAGGAGCTGGGGCGCGAGCCGACCGTCGAGGAGCTCTCCGTCGAAATGGAAATGGATATCAAGAAGGTCCGCCACATCCAGAAGATCAGCCAGGACATCATCTCGCTCGAGTCGCCCGTCGGATCCGAAGAAGACAGCAAGCTTGGGGATTTCATCGAGGACGAGGATGCCGTAAATCCGTTCGACGCCACCAACCGGCAGCTGCGCAAAGAGAACGTCCATGCCATGCTCGAGTTCCTCACACCCCGCGAAAGGAAGATCATCGAAATGCGCTTCGGACTTAAGGACGGCATCGGGCACACGCTGGAGGAAGTCGGCAAGGAATTCGGCGTCACGCGCGAGCGCATCCGCCAGATCGAGGCCAAAGTGCTGCAGAAGATGCGCGACCACCCGCGCTCCATGACCATCCGCGAGGCCGGCGGCGCCCCCAAGCGCGTGGGCTTCTCGCCCGTGCAGACGTTCCTCACCGGCAAGCTCTGTCCCGAGTGCCGCAAGGGGACACTGGTCGACGTCATCCGCGAGGGCAAATCCTTCAAGAAGTGCGATCACTGTGCGTACGAGCTGAAGAGCTGGTAACACGCTCAATGGATCAGAGAATTTGACGTATGTGTAGAAAAACCTTCGATTATGCTCCCTTCTCATAATTGTGTAGTTCCATTCACTATTTGTTATTTTACCATAAAAATGGTATTATAGAGGTCCATACACACATACCCCCCATATTTATGTCCGGGCACTCTCTTACCGCTTTCCGCATAATCTCTCATTGTGAGGACTCTCTGCGGTCGAAATTATTCAAAGGAATGCTGCTCATACTCCTGGGTCTTTCCATGGTAGTACCCAGTGTGCCTGCAGCGCATGCCGCTGCTGGTACGGCGCCGGGCCTTGGTACAGCTGCCAGCTATGCCATCTTTGGTGCGGCGGGCGTGACGAATAACGTCGCCTCACCGACGCACATCTGGGGAAATGTTGGTGCCGATCTCCTCGCTTCCATCACGAATCTTGATGATGCGACGCAGGTGGATGGAACGATCATCGCCCCGACACCTGCCCAGCTCCTGACCGACATCACCACTGCATACAATGCGCTGGCAAGCCAGCAGCCCGGCACGACGATCAGCCTGAGTGGACCCGCCGTAACAGTCACGCCAGGCGTCTATACCGTCAGCGCGGCGGAAACGTTGAATGGTACCGTCACGCTCGATGGTGCGGGGGTCTACATCTTCGGCAGCGACTCCGCTTTCACAGTGGGGAATGGGGCGAAGGTTCTGCTGACGAATGGAGCAACTGCCTGCAATGTGTTTTGGCAGATTCCCTCCGCCATGACGATCGGCACCACAGCGGAGATGGTAGGAACGATTATTACAAATTCCGAGGCCATCACGCTCAATACGAGTGCAACCCTGCAAGGACGAGCCCTTTTCGAGGGTCGCCGCAGTGACGTTATTGAGCAACCAAATCACCGAGCCCACATGTGTCGCGGACGCTGCATCGACTGTTCAATATGGTCGAACGCTGCGACGCGGCCTGATCAGCGTGACAAAAATACCGGAGCCTTTGGCACTGCCCGGACCGGGATCAGTGACCTATACCTATAAAGTTGCGAACCCGGGACTCTACGAGCTGGACCGTGTTTCGCTTCTCGATAACCGGTGCAGTCCCGTGGTCTACATTTCCGGCGACACTAACGATGATGCACTGCTTCAAACCACTGAAGAGTGGACGTACCGTTGTACGGCAAATCTCTCGCAAGACACCTTTAACGAAGCTTTGGTCCTTGGGTATTTCAACGGTCTGCCCGTGACTGACGAGGCCTATGTCACCGTTCGTGTCGGCTCGCAGCTCCCGCCACCCCTGATTCACGTTGTGAAAACACCGAACTTGTTCCTTCTGCCGTTTGGGGGTGGAAAAGTGACGTATACCTATGAGGTCAGCAACCCCGGCGTTGTTGCATTGCATTACGTGCAGGTCACTGATGATACATGCGGTTCTCCCCGCTATGTTTCCGGTGATAGCAATGAAGACAACGCGTTGGATATGGACGAGACGTGGACCTACACCTGCCAGTCGGCCCTGACATTGACTACGACAAACACGGTCACCGTCACAGGAAATGCCAACAATGAGACGGCTAAAGACGTGGCATCGGCTACGGTTGTTGTCTCTCCCCGTCCTGTTGTTGTTGTTCCCGAGGTTCGCTTCCGGGCAGCTCCCATTCTTCCCCCTGCCCCGACGCCTGAAGTGCCGCTTCTGCCCAATACGGGAGTGGGGCCTGAGGCAGCAAGTATTCCTTGGGGGATGATCGCGTCCGGTTTGTTCGTGACATGCGCATCTGTGTTTGCCACGTTCCAGGCAAAGCGCCACTTGTCGTCCAAGAACTAAATACGATCTGAAGATGCCCCGGATGAGAACCACTCTTCCGGGGCTTTTTCCTCTCTTATGAGCCACTATGTACAATAAAACAATCTTCAGAGCGGCAATGCTCGTCGGCGCGAGTACCGGATGTGCGCTCTTGCTTCTGATGATTGGGTTGGCTCCCCGATTGGACATGCAGGCAGCTCTGCAGAGGCCCATGCGTGGTACCAGTTTTCTGCGACAGCCACAGGCGGATGCGGGTCTGCCGGTGCGCCTGAGGATTCCCAGTATCAAGGTGGATGCCGCCATTGAGTCTGTCGGTCTCACGTCCAAGGGGGCAATGGATGTGCCGAAAGATCCGGATAATGTTGGGTGGTACAGCCTCGGATCAAAGCCGGGCGAAAAAGGCAGTGCGGTGTTTGCCGGACATCTGGACTGGTATAAAGGAAAAAAGGCGGTGTTCCAGCAATTGAATAAACTGCGCAAGGGGGATCTCCTGTCCGTCGAGAACGACAAAGGCAAGTTTCTCACTTTTATCGTTCGGGACATCCGAACCTATGAGCCCAATGAGTATGCTCCTGATGTATTCCTGAAGAATGATGTAAGTCATCTCAACCTTGTGACCTGCGGCGGAGTCTGGGATACCGCTCGAAAAATCTATCGGGAGCGTCTGGTCGTCTTTACGGATCTGGTTGAAAAGATGTAATGGGACGGAGCGGGGCCTCGCTCTTGCACTGCAAGACCGTGGTTCATTGAGACACCTCAAGCAATGGCGTAGAATATCGCCATGTCGCACCTTTCACAGTTTTTTGCCGTTGCCGTCATTCACTTTCTCGCGCTCGTGAGCCCCGGGCCGGATTTCGCGATGATCAGCAGAAGCAGCCTGGTCTACTCGCGCCGGACGGGCATCTATTCCGCTCTGGGGTTGGCGCTGGGGATTCTGGTGCATGTCACGTACTCGCTTATCGGCATCGGTCTGATCATTTCGAAGTCCATTCTTCTCTTCTCGATCATCAAATATCTGGGCGCAGGATATCTGATCTACATCGGATGGAAGTCGTTGCGTGCCAGGCGTGTGACTCAGTCGGCACATGATCCTGTGGCATCGGAACGCCATTTGCCCGCGTTAGCTGCATTGCGCATAGGATTCCTCACGAATGTCCTCAATCCCAAAGTTACACTTTTCTTCTTAGGCCTCTTCACGCAGGTCATCCGGACGGATACCCCCCTCTGGCTTCAGGTACTCTACGGTCTCGAGATGGCCACGATGACCTTCGTGTGGTTTGCGTTCGTCGCCTCGGTACTCTCCCATTCGATGATCCGCAGGAGATTCATTGCAGTGCAGCACATCGTAGAGAGGTGCTGCGGCGGACTCCTCGTCGCATTGGGAGTGCGAGTGGCTCTCGATCAGACGCGCTGAGTGCTATGTTTCATTTGATTTTTGTCTGGTTTTGACGAAATGAGGTTCGAGGTAGGATGAAATAATGTTGTGGGGGGGGCGCATGGTACACTGCGTCTGTGAGTGGTAACGATCTACCAGCGAGAAGAATTGTTTCCCTTGGGGGGGGGGGGCTCACTGTTGCAGCGGAAGCGATAGTGCGTTCGTGGGTAGATTGAGGGCTTTTTTTCTGCGGTGCACGCTCCTCCTCTCCGGCATTTTCCTCTCCCTCGCCGTCCCGTTTGTCGCACGCGCAACCGACTATTACGTCGATGCCACCGGTGGCATCGATGCCAACGCAGGCACCTCTCAGGCGGCACCATGGCAAACACTCGCAAAAGTAAATGCCTCCTCCTTCCAGCCAGGCGATCAGATTCTCCTCAAGAAGGGCGAGGTTTGGCGTGAGAAGCTGTTAATCCCTTCCTCGGGTGCGGCAGACAACCGCATCGTCTTCGGGGCATACGGTTCTGGCGTCAATCCCAAGATTAACGGCTCGGCGCTCGTCAGTAATGCCGGATTCTCTCCGTACGCCGTATCGGGAGCAGCAGTATACAGCGCTACCACGACCACGGTTGGCGCCGCGGATGGCGGAGCGCGCAATTACCGCCAGATCGCGACAGTGAATGCAGACAGCTCTACTGTGACGATTCGCCTCACCGCTGCAGATACGCGCGATTGGGTGATTGCGGGCTGTGCGATCGGCCTGCGAACCTCCGGGGCATCGGCCTCTTCGCTGACACGCATCACCTTCGGAGGTGGCAACAACGGCGTGACGATTACGGCGGGCGGATACGTGGATAGCGACCAAATTTCATTCTCTGTCGTTTCGGGGCAGACGTACCTCATCCACGTGTACATGACGGAGCGCAGTTACAAACAACAAGCATCCGGTGCGGAGGGTTTTTACTACGACGCCCTCGCCGCCGATGAGACGCTGGTGGCAGCACCGACAGGAAGTCAGCTCATCTCGCTCAGCTCTGGCACGAGCTTCGTCACAGCGATTTATGGAGGTAACAAGACGATCTGGGCTTCGACGACCCTTCCATCCCATGCCGTCAGTTCCCTCACTTCCGCCAGTACGACGGCGACGGTCACCACTCCTTCTGCCCATCATCTTTTCGCAGGTCAGTACGTGACCATGAAGGGCGCTACGCCAACCGGCTACAATATTACGGCGCAGGTCGCCAGTACGCCCAGTCCGACCCAATTCACATACACCGTTCCTGCAGGCCTTGCCTCCCCCGCAACCGGGGACATTTCGTATGAACTCAGCCATCCGGTTGCAATGTGGGAGAACAACGTCTTTCTCCTCAAACAGTCCTCTACCGGCGCTGTTGCCAGTGGGGCGGGGAAATGGTACTTCGACACTGCGACACGCACGCTCTATGTCAATGGATGGGACCAGAATAACCCTGCCACGAACGGAAAAACGTACGAAGTCGCGCATCTCGTGTACAGCATCTACGACAATGGGAAAAGCTATGTCGAAATTAAGGACATCAATTGCTTGCAGAGCTACGGATCGGCGGATGCCGACGGCGCGCTCACTGGTGTCTACATGAGTGGCATTTTTCTCGGTGGGAGCAATAACGTCGTCCATGATCTGGAGACGTACAACCACGCCCGACACAACTTTTTCTTCTACACGGGCAGTACTAATAATCTTGGATACAACCTGACGATTCGTGATGCAATCGGTACCACTCCTTTTGGAACCTTCTCAGGGGCGAACAACAATGTCCTCCGCAATAGCACGATCTATAACGCTTGCTCTGCCTGCACGGACGCTGGTCTGATCGTTATGCACGGTGGAGCCCACGATAATATCGTGGAGAAGAACTACCTCTACGTCTCGGTTGGAGTACCTAGTTATTTCATCATCCAATATGACGCTGACACGGACAGAAACGTATACAGGTTCAACCGAATCCGTTTACTCAGTTCAGGGGGGACAGCAGGGATTCGCTTGACTACTTCGGACGACACCGAGATCTACGGGAATCTCTTCGAGATGTCGCCCTCGACATCCGCTGTCATCAACATTCAAAGCGGCACAGGAGCGAAAGTATACAACAATACGATCATCGCCAATTCGACACTCTCTGCTTCCAACTATCAACTGTATGTCGCAAGCAGCCCGAACGTTGTGGTGAAGAACAACATTTTCAATGGTGCGTATGCCATGAAGCTGGATGCCGCCTCTCAATCGGGATTCGTTTCGGACTATAACGGCTTCTACAACGCAAGCGGCGTGAAGTGGACGTGGGGTGCCAGCGACTACACTTCTTTCGGGGATTGGAAGTCGAACAGCGTGCAGGATAGCCACTCGTTCAATGCGGATCCGCTCTTCACGGATGCTGCCAGCGATTATACGCTTCAATCGGCCTCACCAGCACGAGATGCCGGCGGCGATCTAGGTTCTTCATATGCGAATGGCCTTGATCCGGTGTCGACATGGCCAAGCGATGTCCGTTTGCTCGATCAGGGTCTTCACGGATCAGCGTGGGAAATCGGTGCCTACGTCTATTCGGACCTCCGTCCCACGCCCGGTGCCGGTGGAGCCGCCAACTACTGGCGTCGCCTCTACGAAAACGGTCTCGCCCCTCCCGATTTCGTGGAATGGTGGGAAGGGGGCAGCCAAACCTCCTCATCCTCCTCCGCTTCGTCCGTTTCTGCTTCATCCGCGACAAACGGACCTTCCTCTGCCATTACTCCAGTAAGTGTTCCATCTCCTCTTTCCTTTGCTGCCCCGCTCTCTCCTGCGGTGTCTGCTTCACTTCCTTCCATTTCTACACTTCCTCCTTCCTTTCAGCGTGTCCTGGAGCGCCTTCAGGAGCGTATCAATCGTCGGCTGCGGGATCATCCTGAGCTGAAGACTTTCTTCGATCGGGTACTTGAGCGGGCGATGGCACGCCTAGAGCGGGCGGCTGCTCACGGGCAGACGCGCTGATACGGCTCCGCGATAAAAACATCACCAATGACTGCTTTGAAGTATTCCTTAATACCGGCGTAGCGCTTCGCCGGTATTCGTGATGCATCACAGGCCATACACATGTTGATCATCATGCGAAGCCGTATGAGGTGCTATGCTTCTGGCATGCCGAAGAAGCAGAACGCATCCATCCGCACCCAATCAACCAAGGCGTTCGATGAGCGCTTTGCCGGCCTGAATGAAGGGCAGAAACGTGCGGTCGAGACGATCGAGGGGCCGGTGATGGTGGTGGCCGGGCCGGGGACGGGCAAAACCGAGGTCTTGGCCATGCGCACGGCGAATATCCTGCGCCGCACGCAGATGCGCCCGACGAACATTCTCTGCCTCACCTTCTCTACTTCCGGGGCGAAGGCGATGCGCGAGCGGCTCAGGCAGATCATCGGTCCCGATGCGTACGGGGTCACCGTGAGCACCGTGCACAGCTTCTGCAACGATCTGATTCAGCAGTACCCGCACGTGTTCGTGAATTTCCGTGCCCTTGAGCAGGTCAGCACCATCGAGCAACTGCAGATCGTTCGCAGAGCGATCAAAGAGCTTGGGCAGCGGTCCGAGCTCTACACACCCGTCGCGGAGCACGATCGCGCCGCGGACGTGCTGGATCGCATCACGCAGATGAAGAAAGAGGGGATCAACCCTGACGACCTTGTGAAACACGTGGAGGTCTACGCCGAGGAATTGAAGAAGACGCCCACTGGCCGGGAGAGGGATTTGAGCAGCAAGGCATACAAGGATGATCTGAAGAAGGTGCAGCAGTTCCGGGAATTCATCGCGGTCTACAGGGCGTACATCGGGGAGCTCGCGGCCACCCACCGGTATGATTTCGATGACATGGTGCTCATCGCGCTTCAGGCGCTGAAGGAGCACGAATGGCTGCTCGAATCACTGCAGGTGCGCTACCAGTACATTCTGGTTGACGAGTTTCAGGATTTGAACGGAGCGCAGAACCGTCTTCTCGATCTGCTCACGACGTATGCGTACGTGCAGCAGGATCCCAATATCTTCGTCGTCGGGGATGACGATCAGGCGATTTTCCGCTTTCAGGGCGCGAATATCGGGAATATGCAGTCATTTCTCGAGAGGTTCCCCAAGACGGCGGTGATGACACTCGTGACGAATTACCGCTCCACCCAGCCGATTCTGGATGCCGCTTCCGCCGTGATAGCCGCGAATGAGGAACGTCTGGCGAAGGTGATCAAGGGTATTGAAAAAAAACTGGTTGCGGGCAGGCAGAAGGGCGGCGTCAAACCGCAATTCATCCGCTATCCCGATACGAGCACGGAGTATGCGGGGATCGCGGGTATGCTCCAAAACGGAAAGAAAGAGGGGATTCCCTGGAAAGAGATGGCGGTTATCTGCCGCAGGAACGAAGAAGTGCTGGAGATCGCGGATACGCTGACTGCTGCCGGTGTTCCCACGGTGGTCGCCGCCAAGCAGGACCTGATCCAGCACCCGCAGGTTTTGCACGCGGTGGCACTGCTCCGTGCCATTCATGAACAGGAGAATTCCAGTTTGCTTGCGGGAGCGTTGGCTCTGCCGTGCTTTCAGTGTCATCCGGCGGAATTGGGGAGGCTCTTCATGGATTTCCGCACCTTTAAGCGCACGAAAGAGAAAGTCAGCCTGCACGAGTATTTGCTGAAGGAGCCGTCACTTCCCGCATCAATCAGGAAAGCGCATGAGTTCATCATGAAAATGCATCAGGGCATTCCCAGCGTCACGCTCACGGCGCTGGTTGCGGATGTCCTGACACATTCAGGTCTCTTGCCGCCCACGGAGGCAAAGCAGGCGGACCCACGCATTATCGCCGGACTGCATGCGTTCTACGAGTATGTGAAGAGCCGTTGCAGTGAAGTGAAAACAACGTCGTTAGCCTCACTGCTGTCCGATATCGATCAGTACATGAACGAGAAGAAACTGAGACTGGAGTACGACCTGCCGCATCTGACGCAGGATGGCGTGCAGCTGATGACCGGCCACGGGGCCAAGGGGCTGGAGTTCGATCTGGTGATCGTGCCGGATGTGCGGTACCGCAACTGGGGCAACAGGAACAGCGGCAATTCCCTCGCGCTTCCCGATCACCTGATCATCGGCATCGACAGGGAGGTCGAGAAGAGAGCGGGGCAGGAAGACGAGCGCCGGCTCTTCTTTGTTGCCATGACGCGTGCAAGACGCTCGCTCTCCCTCACCTTCCCCGAGACGTACCGGAGTGGAGCGCAGATGCGCGATGCACAGGTGAGCAGCTTCGTTGCGGAGGCAGGAGATCACGTGGACGAAGTCACGCTGTCCCAGGATCAATTGCCGACACCCATCGAAACCTTGCGCACACCGCCGCTGGTGATTGATTCGGCGTTTCGTGCATTCTTACAGGAACGATTGGAGGAATATGAATTGTCGGTTACGGCTCTCAACGTGTTTCTGGATGGGGAGACAGGTCCGCAGAAATTTCTCTGGGAGCAACTACTCCAAATGCCCAGTGAGAAGAAACCTGCCATGGCATTCGGGACCGCTGTTCATGCGGCCCTGGAAGAGAGGAACGTCGCATGGCAACAGGGGGAAGCATTTTCGGTTGATGCGCTGGTGGATGCCTTTCAGAATCATCTGAAGAGAGAAATCCTCACGCGCGAGAAACTGGAGCACTATCAGTTGATTGGCGGTGATATCGTTCGTCGGTACGGCGAACAGACCTCCTCCGGCATTCCACTCGTGCTCTCGACGGAACGGACATTTCACGCGCTCGTGGATGACGTGCCGATCAAAGGCAAGGTGGACCGCATCGACCTCTTTGAGCCAAACGGCAGGGAGTGCCGCATTCTGGATTACAAGACCGGCCAGACCAAGAAGACGGAGGACGCCGTCCGTAAGAAGGAGGATCTCTTCAGGCAGCTGACGTTCTACAAGATCCTCTGCGATGCGGATCCCAAGTTCATTCACGAGGCGAAACGCTTCACCTTAGACTTCATCGGCAATGAGGATGAGGCGCGGCGCGAGATCAGTTTTGAGATCACGCAGCAGGAAGTGCAAGAGCTGAAGACTCTTATCAAGAAGGTCTGGACCAAGATCACCGCGCTGGATTTCACGCCACTGTAGTAATTGACAAAAATTAATTATCTGATAGTATCATCTATATGCCTGAATTTTCCCATCATGTGGGATGGCTCCAGGATGTTCTTGATACTGCTGATGCTGCAGAGAAAGTTGCTGGAAGCTTACAGGACCAAATGCGTCGGAAGCTTGAAGAAGGCATAAGTGTTTGCGAGGCAGTTTTGAGTCAAAATCCGGAGAGCACGATGGCAAAGCACATTAAGGAGCGGATTGACCGTCTTCTTGCAGGTAGTACCGTTCCGTCCGACAACGCAGGATCAGAGCGAACGATTACGGAAGCGGATGCATCGCATTTGGACCGAATCATCGAGGGTGTTGAGTTGGGGGTGGAGCAGATGCGTGTGCGACTTGAGCAACAGGAACGTGCAACGCCGAGAGAATACTGTCCCCATGCCTTGTCTGTTCCATTTACGCTGGTAAATCGCAATCAGCCGAATTCATTCAAGAACTTTCCGCGCCACTGGCTTGATGCAGAGGGTGGTCGTGCACCGAGAACGTACTCCCTGCAACACGGACAATTTTCCTATGATATTGTTCCGGAACGCTTCGCCCGCGAGCGGCAGGACGTGTTCGGCCAGTACGATGCCCGATATAATTTGGTGCGGATGCCGGAGGGGTTTAACCCTTCCTCGCCCTTCGCGCTCATACCGTTCTATCACGAGATGGTACACGTCGCTCAGGGGAGTCAGCTGCGTGCGCGCATGGGCGAAGAGGCCTTCAGAAACTTCTATGACGGGAGCAAACGCATCATCCTTCCCTTCGAGATTGAGGCATATGGACTTCAATTCGAGATGATGGACCGATTGCTTGGCGGATGGCTGCGCGCCGGTGCTGCGGCAGGCGCTTCTGCAGAGCGTATGAATGCACTGATGAGCCAACTGAAAGCGCAGGAGCAGCATCGTTGGCTCGCGCAGAACATTCTTGCGGGCATGAAAATCTTCTTCCCACACGGCTGGAGAGATGATCGTTCTTCATCTTGCTCGTCGGCGTTTGCCGATGCGATGCGCCGAACGTACGCTCCCGAGGGTCAGCTGTACACGCTGGATGCACGGGGTTTACCCGTTCCTCTGCGCTGAAGTGTCTCTTGGGAGATGGTTTGGAGTGAACGTATTATTCTGGCATCTTGCTGAGAAAATTCCTGAGTTGAACTGCCGCACGACCCCTATGGCTCGTACTATTTTTTTGTTCAATTGTTAAGGCTGAGAATACACGAGAATGACCTTCTGGCTTAAAGCAGGCGGAGATCGGCAATCCGGGTAGATAGTCTGCTTCAAGCGTTGGCGTGATGATGCCTTCGCAGCGTCCCTCGAAGGTATACGTCGCGCCCAGCTGATCCACATAGGCGAGCACGCAGACGAAGGCGGCGCGTTTGTTTTCCTCGTCCCTCATGCGCTCCAGAAAATGAGCGATCCACTCGCTGTCCGTCGCGTCGGGCCCCGCACCCCAGCGGCGCGTGTGGATGCCCAATTCGTCTTTCAGTGCTTCCACCATGATGCCCGAGTCATCTGCAACGGTTGGCAGTTGCGTGCGCTCGAAGTAAAAGTGCGCTTTCTCACGCGCATTCGCTTCGAAGGTCTTGCCAGTCTCTGGGGGTACTTCGGTGAGTCCGACATGTGCAGGCGTCAGTACCTTCAGGGGTAAGCCCTGCAGCACTTCCGAAATTTCGATGACTTTGCCGGGATTATTTGTGCCAAGGAGAAGTTTCATAACTGTTTAAGAATACAAGAATTCAGGAATACAAGAATACAGGGAGGATTTCAGGGAAAGAAGGTATCAGGGTTCTTTGGTTTGTGCTGCTGTGGAAGTCAGCTTGGAGACAATACTTGAAAAGATGAAGAGGAATTGCTGAGCTTCTGAGGCAAGCGCACATCGTCGCTGTTCAAGAGCGGGTTGGTTGTCTGTATTGACGAGTTGCAGCCAGTAATGGCTTTCCTTTGATTCTTTCCTACATATTTTCAAAATACGAATAGCATCCTTTTTACTCATTGCCTCACTTGCCTCCAGGTAGTTTGCTCCGATGGAGCCGGAGGATCGAATGAGTTGCTTTCCATCCTCGATATTTGCCATCGATCGTGAGAGGTCCCGCACGAATGAGCGGATATCTTTTGCGAAGCAAAAAGTTCTCTCCTGAAGATCCCTCTGCGCTTTGCGGAACTCGGTTGTGACCATTCAGGCACTATAGCAGTCCCTGAAATCCTGAAGCTTCCTTGGACCCTTGGATCCCTGTAATCCTGGCACCCTTGCCGTGACGTTCTATCGCATTATGGAACGCCAAAATCCACGAATAGAAGCCATAATCAGGGTGTGGCCATTTTTTCGATATAGACCTTCCGTGCCTTTGCACCTTCCACCGGTCCGATCAGTCCTTTCTGTTCCATGATGTCGAGCAGCTTGGCCGCGCGGGCGTACCCAACACTCATGCGGCGCTGCAGCAGGCTGGCCGAGGCCTTGCCCGTCTCCTGTACCACTTTCACCGCTTCGAAGAAGAGATCGTCGCCGCCGTTATCGTCGGCTTCGAGATCGATCTGGGCGTAAGGCCGCGAGAGCGTGGTGGCACCTTCCGGTCCGTCCTCCCCAGTATTCACTCCCTCCTCATCCTCCTCCGCGAGGGCGATCTGCTCGGTGATGCGGCCGCCGCCGGCGATCTTCACCGCGTTGATCACGCGCTCCACCTCCTTCGTGCCGACGAAGATGCCCTGAATGCGCACGGGATCGGGCGTGGATGCGGTCATGTAGAGCATGTCTCCTTTGCCGAGCAGATCCTCGGCACCGACGCCGTCCAGGATCGTCCGGGAATCCACCGAGCTCACCGTGCGGAAGGCGATGCGCGTGGGGATATTGGCCTTGATGAGGCCGGTGATGACATCCACGCTCGGGCGCTGGGTGGCGATGATCAGGTGCATCCCCACGGCACGGGCCATCTGGGCGATGCGGGCGATCATCGTCTCGGTGTCGCGCCGGTACTGGCGCATCATGAGGTCCGCCAGCTCGTCCACGACGATGATGATGCGCGGCAGCAGGTTGGCTTCGTCCGTCTGCTTCTCGTTGTACTCATCCAGGTTCCGCGCGCCTGCGTCGGAGAAGCGGTGGAGACGACGGCCCATTTCGGCCACCGCCCAGCGCAGCGCCTGCAGGGCTTTCTCCGATTCGGAGATCACGGGCGTGAGCAGATGCGGGATGCCGTCGTAGGGCGTCAGCTCGACGCGCTTGGGGTCGATGAGGATAAACTTGAGCTCGTTCGGGGCATTCTGGTAGAGGAGCGACGTCAGGAACGTATTCATGCACACGGATTTGCCCGATCCGGTGGCGCCGGCGATCAGCAGGTGCGGCATGTCGTTGAGAGCGGCCACGACGGCCAATCCCCCGACATCGCGGCCAAGCGGAAGCGAGAGCTGCGAGGTTGATTGAGTGAATTCCGGGCTCTCGAGGATTTCGCGCAGGTGCACGGTGGTGCGTTTGCTGTTGGGCATCTCGAGGCCCACGAGCGATTTGCCGGGGATGGGCGCCTGGATGCGCAGGCTCGGCGCGGCGAGGGCGAGAGCCAGATCGTCCTTGAGACTTTCGATGTGACTTAATCGAACACCTTCGGCAGGTTCAAGCGTGAACTGCGTCACCGTGGGACCGGGGTGGGCATCGCGCATGGTCACGCTGATTTCGAATTCTTCCAGCTTCTCCTCGATTTTCTTGGCCTGCATTTTCAGCTCCTCGTCATCGATGGCAAGTTCGCTGTGTGTGTCTTCCAAAAGCTCCAACCCCGGGAATGTCCACTCCTCGAAGCGGGTATCCTTCATCTGCAAAATATCTTTGATCTTCGCCTTTACGTTCTTCTCGCTCTTCTCGGCGGCAATCTTCTTGGCCATTGCCTTCTTATTCTCTTTCTGCGCGAAGGCCGGACGGACGATGTTGAGCTCGGGCGCTTCACGATCCTGTTCCACAAGATCTTCCTTCGCTTCCTCCTCCTCTTCTACCTGCTGTCTCTTTACATCTTCGGTTCTGGGCGTGCGCACGGTTCGGGGCTTCATCTCGACACGCTTGGCTGTCAGATCACGGACTAACTGCCAGATCGCGCCTACGTTGGGCTCGAACGCAATGACGACGCCGATGAAGAAGAAGGCCCCCAGCACGGTGTAGCCCACAGGCCGCGAGAAGAAGAGCAAGAAGGGCACGCTGGCAAGAAAGCCGATGGCGCCGCCCAGTTCCTCCTTTTTTGTGGCGATCTCCTGAACGGGCGCGCCGATGTGCATGAGCCCGAGGAAGGTTACGAGGCAGAGTACCAGCCCCACGGACCGCTTCGTCTTGAAGTGATCCTCGCTCGTGAAGAAGTGCAGGAGGGCAGAGACGATCAGGACAACGGGGAAGATGATGCTCCACTTGCCGAAGAAGAACGTGAGCACCGAGCGCACCGCACCGCCGGCACTGCCGGCCTGTTCCCGGAGCGAGAGAGCGATGAGCATGCCCAGCATGAACTGGACAACGCCGCTGACTTGCCTGCGCGTGGCCGGACTCATCTCGATCGCGGGCGAATTTTTTCTGCTTCTGGGCCGCTTGAGTTTTCGACGGTGTCGGGGCACGGTGGAGATTGTAGACGTGTTGGGATGGGTTTTGAAATAGGTGTTTTGGGTCGGGATTCGGGAAATAGGGAAGTAGGGAATTTGGCGTTTACGATAGAACCGCGAGCATTTCCGAGTTCCCGAATTCCCCAGTTCCCTGTGCTCTTCCTGATACAATTTCTTTGTCAGCCCTCTCTTCGTCGCTAGGATAGTTTCATGAAAGTTCTCCTCTTCGGCGGACGGGGATACATGGGTGAACAATTTCTGAAGATCTTTCCGAAAGCGCTCATTCCGCCAGTGGACATTGCCGACCCTGCAGCCGTTGCGGAGGTGCTTGATCGCGAAAAGCCAGACGTCGTCATCAATGCTGCAGGAAAGACGGGCGTACCCAATGTGGACTGGTGCGAGGATCATAAACTCGAAACGATGCATGCCAACGTCCTCGGTCCCATTGTGCTTGCTGAGCAGTGTGGCAAGCGAGGGATCTACTGGGTGCACTTGAGCTCCGGCTGCATCTACGAGGGGCAGAAAGGAAAGAAAGGGGAGGAAGGTAAGGAAGGTAAG
>JAUSKD010000044.1 GCA_030647195.1 Candidatus Peribacter sp.
TTGGTTCGCCTCCGGTTCCTTTCTAAATAAGCGAGCAAAGCGTCCACACTGCACATTACGAAATTGCGCTGCCTGAACCGGGGATGAATATACTTAACCAAGATCACGAATCTGAGCATCATCAGGACTGTGAATTCTGTACCATTCTTGCGGGTCTGATGACGGTACCCAATAATGCGGCACTGCTGCCAGTGCATCATTTTCGCGATGGGCTCTTTCACCGAGAGGTACTTCCGATAGCAGGTCTTTTTGCATAGGAAATATGATAAGAAAGTTTTGCATTGTACATGACTCCTCGCATACCGAAGCCAAAACCAGCCAAAATCACCCCCCCGTTCTACCCCCTCATAGAACCGAAAAAGTGGCTTTGTGAAGCCATGAATATGATGCCCTCCCCATAATTATTTCAGGAGCCCTCCACAAGCCCGATCGGGCACCGGATACTAAGGATATTCCCCCCCTCCCCCATGCGCCCCCACCTCTTCCTTGTTGCAGCCCTCTCCGTTATCACCCTGCTCTGTGTGCCACAGGGAATCCTTGCAAGGGACACCCAGCCCGCATTGGTTTCGCTCTTCCTCCCCTCCTCCTCCAGTTCCTCCGGCCGCCTCACCTACCGGGCCGCAAAGACCAAGGCAAAAACGGATAAACAGCGCAAGAGCAGCGCCTCGTCGGCCTCGTCGCTCGAGTACCGCGACCTCATCAACGGACTCAGTGTGCAGTATCCCAAAGGCTGGAGCTACGTCTTTTCGCCCCCCGAATCGGGCGTAACCGCGCGCTACGACTGGACGATCTTCAGTAGCTCGACTGCCCAATACACCTCTCTGGCCGTGGGGGTCCTCAATCTCAAGAAGCCTGTGACGACCGCCGATCTGCAAAAGGACTTTGCTCTGTACACGCAAGAGCCCAAATATGCCGAAGACTTTCAGAACTCGCATTTCCTCATCATGCCAAATGTCCTCTCGTCGGTACTCTCGACCTGGCAGAAGAAAGAAACTCACGTGGGCACCTTCACGCATCGTTACCAGAGCCGGGATAGGAAAGTCCGTCAGATCCGCATTCCATCCGGCAACCGCATCATCGTGCTGGAATACTCCGCCACCCCGGATAGATTCGACAGAGACCTGCACCTCTTCGAGGACTTCACAAAGTCGTTTGCGCTGCTCCGGTAATAGGAGCGGCTCTCGCGTTTGACTGCAGAGAACCGGCCGCCTTATGATCCCCTTTCCTCCTTCGCTATGAACGACGATGCCACACCCGCCACCAAGGCCGATATCCGCGGACTCCGCGACGAGTTCAAGGCCGGCATCGGCGGACTCCGCAACGAGTTCAAGGCCGACATCTGCGGACTCCATGAACAGATCACGGCATCCAAAGATGCAATCCTCCATGAATTCCATGTTACCGTCGAGACGATCCGCCACGATCTCTTGGGAGCAAATCGCGATGAAATCGGGCAACTCAAGGATACCAGCGGCAGCCATGAGCGGCGCATCCGGCGCCTGGAGCGATCTGCAGGCTTGATTGCCTGACATTTTTGACCCCCGTTCCACCACCACCCAGAACGCCCTTTTGGTCACGTATACAATTACGTACAGCCCGTAAACCAAAATTGCTCGATTCGATTTTTTTAGCCGCTAGTATGCACGCCCCTCTTTCGGATTCAGACTGTTCCCCTTGGCATCCACCCTCCATCACCGGCCGGAATGTACGCTCGTCGCGTGTCACTTGGATCCCCTTGTGCCTTCTCTGGTGCCTGCCGCCCCCCTGACCGTCAGCGACTACCTCACGTACCGCGACGCCATCGCCTTCGCCCGCAGCGCGCATGCGGGGCAGAAGAGGGCGGACGGCCGCGCCTATCTGTCTCACCCATTGGCCGTGCTGCAGATCCTGCGCTCCGTCAGTCCTTCGCTGCCATATTTGGCCTACATCGCGGCACTGATGCACGATACGGTGGAAGACGGCCAGGCGACCGTACAACAGATCCGCGATGCATTCGGTGACGAGGCGGCCGACGCCGTCGCTGCGCTCACCCGCCCCAGGCGGCCGAAGGGTATCGGCATTCTGGAGCACGAGCAGACGTATCTCGACCAGATGGCCGCGGCCAACGAGCAGATTCCCTACGTGCTCCTGATCAAGATGGCCGACCGGCTGCACAATCTCGAGACCGCGCACTTCTGCGCCCCTGCGTACCGTCAGGTACTTTTGGACGAAACCGCCAGTCTCTACCTGCCGCTTCTGGAGCGCGAAGAACCGCACCAAACCCGGTATACCGATACCTACCGCACGCTCTTAAACCTGCTGGAACAGAGTGTCGAGAGCTACCGGTGATCACGAAAATCTACATCCTCCTGCCACAATACAGCTTCACCAAGCGGCAAAACGAGGTATAGTCAGTGGGTGATCCGTGTCCTTGCCTCCACGATCTCCATTCAGCTGCAACAGAAGCTCCTGCACCGGGAGTTCTGGCTGCAGCTTTTTCTGGAACGCATCCTGCCGCTGATGATCCCCCTGCTCGCCTGGACGGCGATTTTC
This sequence comes from Candidatus Peribacter sp., assembly GCA_030647195.1. Lineage (GTDB taxonomy): Bacteria > Patescibacteriota > Gracilibacteria > Peribacterales > Peribacteraceae > Peribacter. The sequence goes on from JAUSKD010000044.1 coordinate 2,533, forward strand.
AAGCATGCGCAGGCCGATACACTGGGTGGTTGGGCCGAGCAGGACATGATCGCCTACTACCTGCTCGTGTTCATTATCGGCATCTTCACCGACATTCAGTTTCACTATGAGATGAGTTCGATGGTGCATATGGGAACACTCAACCAGTGGCTCATCCGTCCGCTGACGTTCCTCGAGACCACGCTGAGCATCATTCTCGCACGCATTATCCTCCTGCTCATTCCCGCGCTGGCCGCCCTGCTCCTGTGTCTCTGGTTCTTTCCGGCGGTATTTGCCGGGCTCACGCTCTTGTCACTCTGGCACGCGCTTCTCGTAATGCCTCTCTCACTGGTGATCTTCAGCCTTTTGAGTACCGCCATCGGCATGTGCGCGTTTTGGGTCATCAAGACGGATAGCATCTTCGCACTGGTCATGCTCGTTCTGGAATTCTTTGGAGGCAGACTTCTTCCTCTCGACCTCCTCCCCGCGTGGCTCGAGCGCGTCAGTCGCGTGTTGCCGCTTCGGTTTGGCATCTCGGGACCGGTGGAAGCCATCCTCCACCCGCAGACCACTGCGCTCGCTTCACTCTTGTTTGGCCAGGTCTTGTGGTGCGTTCTCCTCTTCGCCCTGGTCATATTCCTCTGGCGCACAGGCGTGCGCCATTATGATGCCGTCGGTGGCTGAACCGTATGCGCTACCTGCTTTCTGTCTATCAACGGGCAATCAATCTCCACTTCCTGCGGTGGAGCCGGTACCGCGCGGACGTGGTCGTCTGGATCATCACAATCTGGTGCACACTGGGCATTCAGGCTGTCTTCCTCTACGTCACCTTCACTGTGAGCGGCGGGAATTTCTTCGGATACACCAGCCATGAAGTCATCGGTTACTTCGGCATGGCGCTGCTTGCCACCGGCATCGCAGAGTCGGTGATCGTGGGAGTGATCATCTCGCTCAACAAGGCAGTGTGGAGCGGGAATCTGGACCACTGGCTGCTGCAGCCACCTCCGTTCTTACTACGCCTCGTCACGGAAGAATTGGGCATCGTGTGGTACTGGCCGCACGTACTGGTCGGGAGTGGCATCATCCTCTGGGCGTTTCCTGCCTCACTCTGGATCATGGTATTTCTGACCGCCATCGTTGCCAGCACCATCGAAATGGCGCTCGTGCTCCTCTTCTGTATTCCTTCCATCCGTTGGGGCAGGTGGGACCCCTACGAGGGCCTATGGGAATACATGGAAAGCGCCCGTTCTATCCCAATTGGACGAAGTAGCAGTTTTATGTTGTGGCTTGCTTCTTTCGGTGTTCTGCAGTATTCTCTCGCCCTCGAAGTGGTCACCGGAAAGCTCTCCATTCTGCTCCTGATCCTCGTTGCGGTCTGCGTGTGGGCTCTCGCCCTCCTCCTGCTCAAGATTCTCCTCCGCTCCTACGGTTCCGCCTCCTCCTAAAGCTTCTCTTCCGCTCATGGCCGACGCGATTACTGTCAAAAACCTCAAGCGCACCTTCCGGCATTACGAGAAAAAGCCCGGCCTCCTGCCGACGCTGAAGAGCGTGCTCTGGCGCGAGTGGAATGACTCGAATGCCGTCGACGATGTGAGTTTTTCTATCCCCGAAGGAAGCCTCGTCGGATTTTTGGGACCCAATGGCGCCGGCAAGACGACGACCCTGAAGATGCTCTCGGGCATCCTGTCGCCCACGTCCGGTTCGTGCAAAGTGCTTGGCTTCACTCCCTCAGATCGCAAGCGTGCATTCAAGAAGCAGATCGGCTTCGTGATGGGGCAGAAGTCGCAACTGATCTGGGATCTGCCGCCCACCGACACCTTTGTCCTCCACCGCGACCTGTACGAGATCCCGCGCAATCAGTGGAATGAGTCTGTGGATACCCTCACCAAGCTTTTGAGAGTGGAGCACATCCTCTCGACCCCCGTGCGGCAGTTGTCGCTGGGCGAACGCATGAAGTGCGAGCTGATCGCCTCCCTCCTGCACAAGCCCAAAGTGCTCTTCCTCGATGAGCCAACCATCGGCCTCGATGTGATCTCGCAGGTGCACCTGTGGGAATTTCTCGGCACCTATCAGGCCCGCGAAAAGATGACGGTGCTCCTGACCTCACACTACGTGCACGACATCGCGAACCTGTGCGAGAACGTGATCATCCTGAACAAGGGTAAAAAGGTCTTCGACGGATCGTTCGAGTCGTTGGTCAACCGTCTGGAGCCGGAGCGAAGCGGGCTCATCCGCTTCCGCAAAGATCAGCTGAAAAAGGATCAGACCGCACAAATCGCGCAGATGGTACAAAACAGGCACCTGGAACAGATCGATCCCCGCACGTACCGCATCGCCGTCCCGCGTGAGGAGCTGTCAGCTGCGACACAGTGGATGCTCCGGTCCTTCCCCATCGAAGAGCTGCGCATGGAAGAAGTGGACCTGACCGAAGTGGTTGAGAAGGCGTTTGCTATGGAGTCGAGGGCGTAGGCGTGAGAGACAAACCTTGCGGTTTTTCTTTCACGATCTCTCTTTTCCCTCAAAGGATGCGCTCCAGGCAAGCAAAGCTTGCCTTCGCGCAATAATTTTATTGCTACGGCACAGGAGATTTTATTTGTTGTTTTGTTTCCCCCATTCCCAACCCTTCCCCCGGAGGGGGAAGGACGTACTCCAAATGATTCCCCTCCCCCACCGGGGGGGGGGCAAGGGGTGGGGGAGAAAACATGGATGGAAGGGGTCAGGGGGTGAGGCAGGATAGAAACAGCAAGACACCCCCCGTTCCACCACCCGGCAGAACGCCTTTAAGCTTCAGTTGAAGCCAATAAACATCAGTCTCCGAAACAATCGGTCGTGAGAGGCATTCCTGTTGTGTCCCTCATCCTCTGAAATGGGAACACACATCTCATCCCACCCTTACCTCCCTCACTTACCTTACCTTCCTTACCTACTTTACCTCCCTTACCTCCCCTGCCATGTCCCTCAAAACCCCTTCACGCGGAGAACGACCTCTCTCACTCGAACGCCTTGAATCGCGGCAGATGATGTCAGGTACCGCTCTGACAGCAATGCAGCAGGAAACCGTACAAGCGGCGGGCATGGTCCTGCGCGACGATCCTGTGACGCTTCTGAGTGGAGAGAAAGAATTTAACGGCTCAACCGTAGAAGTGATCGCAGATAGTCCTGTCTTCACGGATGGCTCTTTCATGATCGAAGTCTCAGTGCGGCCGAACGTGATCCGTGGGCAGACGTTCGTCTCGAAATATGACTCGCAATCCGCCCAGGACCAGGGTTTCTATCTGGGGATGTATCCGGATGGTCGGCTCCAGTTCTCCGTATACGGGAACGGGGGGGATTACCGGCTACTCAATACCACGGAGGCGCCGCTCGTCGTCGGTAAGTGGCAGAAGATCAGGGCGAGCTTCGACATTCAGAGCCAGAAGATGTCTATCACAGTGGATGGCAGGGAGATTCCGGCGACGATCCCCGCCGCCGCCTCGAAAGAGATCAGGACGATTCATGACGGCTCGAGCCCGGTGCGGGTGGGGGCTTCGGGGTTCGGCGGCGGGCTGCAGGATTTTCTGAGTTCCGGAGTGAAAGATGTCACCTTCTATCCCGGGGAATTTGGCGCGAAGCAGGAAGCGGCTGCTGTGGATGCGGTGATCGCGGAGGAGGAAGCAATACCGGAAACAGTGACGGCAGAGAAGCAGATCACCGCTGAATCCATCGACGCGGTGCTGCGTGCCGCACCCGTGACCCTCCTCTCGGGAACCAAAGAATTCAACGGCTCAACCGTAGAAGTGATCGCAGATAGTCCTGTCTTCACGGATGGGTCGTTCACGATCGAAGCCACGGTGAAGCCGGATGTCATCAAATCGCAGACCATTGTCTCCAAATATGACTCCCGCGTCGGCGACAAGAGTTTCTTCCTCGGCATGCTTGGTGACGGACGGCTGCAATTCATTGTCTATGGAGATAACGGGGTATACCGCATGTACGAGACGCCTACCGCGCCTCTCACTGTTGGAACATGGCAGCAGATCCGGGCGAGCTTCGACATCGACAGTCAGAAGATGACGATCATGATCGATGGAAAAGAGATTCCTATGACCCTCGTGGAGGGATCGCAAGAAGTAAAGACACTGCATGACGGTACCAGCCCCGTGCAGGTGGCAGCTTCCAGCTTCGGAGGCGGACCGACAAATTATTGGGACGGATGGATTGAGGATCCGACATTCTACCCGGTGGATCGGTACGGGATCCCGCAACAAGCTGTCACCGTGGGTGCGGTGATTGCGGAGGAGGAAGCTGTCCTGCCCCTGACGGAAGCGGAGGCGCTGACGGCGGAACAGGAACTTACGGCGGAGATGGTGCAGACGGTGCTGACGAATCTTTTACAGACGGAGGCAGCTCCACAGACCCTCACGGACACGCCGGATTTGGGCGGAGCAACCCTACAGAATGGCGTGTTGCAGATTGCTCTGCCTGGCTTGGGAGGGACAGCGTCTATGATGAGTTGGCAGGGTCATGCGCAAGGAAACGAGGTGAAAACGATTACGGGGGCAGAGGGTCGCCAGGCTGCGATCGCCGCAGGCGTCATCGTGGAGGAACAGGAAATCGACACCACTCCTACATTGGCAGATGTTCTTGCACTGCCTGAGGGCATTCAACGCAACCAGAACGGTACGCTGTGCGCCGTTACGAAATCGACGCAGGAACTTGGCAAGGTGACCGTCTCCGTCGGCGACGCGCGGCGGTACACCCATCTGGTGAGCCAGAACGGCATGATCGGCGGGGAGGGATCGGGATGGACGTTCGGGCAGGCGGGGCTTTCCCTCACATTCGTGGATGGCCCGCGCTACGTGCAATGGATCGACCTCAAGCGCCTGTCAGGCTACACGAGCGTCAAAGTGCACATCTGGAACGCGCAGGGAGCGGTGCGCACGGTGTGGGCCAGTGAAAGCGGTCGTCTCGAAATCAATGACACCGTGAGCATCATGGCGACCTACCCCGAACAGCAGTCTTCGTCGTGGGTCATTCAGGCCATCAATACTGATCCCATCGTCCCGCCGCCCGCCTTCGAAGAAACCTGGATGCAGGCCAGTGGAGAACTGGTGGGCCTCGATTTAAGCGATACGGATCAGGCTGTGCAATCTGTGGACATGAACGTGCATTCCAACCAGTCCGCCAACACGATCCAGGCCATCGCCTGTCGCGGCGAAGAGCGCATTGCCACACAGGCAGTTGCGGAAGACGGCACGGTGCACTTTGAGTCTTTGGAAGGCATCACGAGCGTCCTCTTCGTCCAAAGCGATCCCACCGCAACGTTGTACGTGACGAGCATGTCCGTAAGTGGTTTGGAGGGGTCGGTAGCACCCGCCTCGACTGCGCTCTCGCCCATGAGCAATGCGGATGTGGCGAAATGTGGCGCCCGGCAGTGGGAACATGGGAATTTCAATCCGGCAGATGTGGCCGTGAGGAGCGGGGTACAGATGAACCGCGGAGGCTACGAAAACCGCGTGAATGGACGCATGCTCTTCCAGTCAGGAATCCCTGTAAACAGCCAGACCCAGTACACGCGCTACACGCTCACGGCGACATCAGGAAGCGTTGGCATCGCAGGGCTCTGGTATGCCGACTCCGACGGACTGCATCGCGTGCCGCAGGAGTACTGGGAGCTCGTCGCAGGTAACAGCGTCATCATCGCCCCGGGGGCACCCAAGTACATCGTCATAGATGTGGGTGGCAACGGCACCTTCGATGTCGCCATGAACACCGCCGATCACGCCACGGATATCGTGCCCTCGCAGGAAATGCAACTTCGTAGTAGCGTGGTCATCGTGCGCAAGACCGGGCCAGCCGAAGGGTTTTGTACCGTACCCCCGGGGGTTTCTTCCGAGAACGCCCACGCAACGGCGGGAGGAACGGTGAACATGTTCTACCAGATCCTCAATGACGGGCTCGGCTCGGGCCCCATCACGGTGAAGATCCACGTCGGCCAGACGGGTAGCATCGCCGATCCCGTGCAGAAGGAATTCACCGGCGAAATACGCGGTCTCACATCGATCGGCCTCTCGGCCGACGTGACGCTCACGGCGGATAACGATATCGCCACCATGGAAGTCGTTGGTGCGAACGGAGCGAGCACGACAGTGGGCCAGCAGGTGCGGCCGGCACATGGGAGTGAAGGAACAGGGCTTTCCATCCTGCAGCAGGCGGAGCATCTGGCGCGGGCGGGGAGACAGGTTGCAGAAGCACTCCGTGGCAACAATCCCACTGCACG
>JAUSKD010000048.1 GCA_030647195.1 Candidatus Peribacter sp.
ATTTCTGATTCTCTTCTTCGCCGGATCCCTCTCTTTTTTGCTGCTCCTGTTGCTTTTAGAATATTAGGCGCAACAAAAAACACAGACAGTCCTTCAGATTTTTCGTCGGTGGATTTCACTGTTTTCCAAGTGTTTTTCGCTCTTTCAGCCATGCCCAATAGTGGTACACCATCATCACAAAAACAAAGAACAAGCCGCTGGCGATAAAACTCTTGAAGCCGGGAAATGCTTTCCACACACTGCGGTCAAATTGTCCCAATTGCAGAACGTGCGACAGATTCCCGAAGAACAGCGTTGACGCAAACAGATACAACATCGCCCCCCTCTTCCCCGTAAAGACAAAAGGAATGCCAAAAACAATGAACGGAAAAAGGTAGCGCTCGTGCATCTCGGCATTGAAGAGAAAAAAGGAAAATGCAATGAGAGACGAGAGCAGGAACAGCGCAATTCCATATTCTTTTCTTCGTTGCCAATGCGCAATCGTGCGATACGAGATCGCCAGAAGGAACGCGGCGGCGGCCGCGAATACGCAGACTCCGATTGTCCTGAAGTTGAGGCCGAGCATGGTATCAAGACTCGATTTGCTGACTGCAGAGCCAAAAAGAATCACCCACACATTATCGGCGGACATCGTGAGGGAATGATAAAACCCCACCGAAGAAAGATAGGACTGCAGAACGTCGGAGAGGGTATGGCTGTAAACGAACGGGAACAATGTCACCAGAAAGACCACCAGCGCACCGCTGATCATGCGCCACCACGCCCCCTCCTCGAAGAGGAACAGAATCACCAGAGGAAGGAGAATGATGGACTGGACCTTCAGCAGAAGAGAGGCGCCCAGGCATACTCCCGTCAGCACCCACCGCTTTTGTATTGCCATGAGCAGGGCGGCTGTCATCGCCAAAGCATAGATGGCATCTGTCTGGCCCCAGGCGGCAGAAAGAAATATCGCAGCGGGGTGAAAGGCGTAGATGGCTGCGGCGATCAGCCCTTTTTTAGGAGTGAACAATGACGAACAAACGAAGAATAAAAGAATGCAGATCAGCCCGTCGGCCGCTATCGCCGGCAGCTTCATGGCCACGTGATACCCGACGGACCACTTCTCGGAAGGGGGCAGAGGGGCAATCGATGTGTACAGGTAGTGTGCGCCTGCAAGAACGATGAGATTCAGGGGCGGATAGTTGGGACGGGAACCTTTGGAAGGATTGATCTGGTAGGAATGCCCGATTCCCTGCTCGACGGCATGCTGCGCCCACTGCTTATTAAGCTTGATATCGTATCCGTACCCGGGATGCCATGACAGGGCAAGGCGGACAACGATTGCAGCAACGGTGATGAAAAAGAGGGCGTGCGCCGATTTGGACTGGGGCGTCAGAAGCGAGAGCAGGCGGCTCCCGAACAGAACGATCAGCAGCACGAGGGAGGAAACGAGCGCCAAAAACACCGGATCCAGCCACGAGAGAGGCATCGCCATGCCCCCCGTCCCCCCGGTGTCACGGATGTTCCACTCAATGGAATTCTTTCCGGGGAAGAGGGTGCCGGACAGATTGATGCGCTTGCCGGGCCGGGCATTGCAGAATTTCACATCATCTGCGGGCAGGGCCTTGCCGTTCACCATCATGGTTTCGATGCAGTCGTCTGGTCTCAGAACGAAGAGAGATCCATGAATGGCCGGCAGCGTCATGGTCCCCTTTACGCGCAGGTACTTGGATTGCGTTTTGACCTCGAGGGGGAGAAATCCCGCCTGTTCGGTCTCTTTGCCATACTGATACTGCACGGACACAACGGGCTGCATGTGCAGCAGCGTGAAAAACAGAAAACCTCCAAAAACAAGAAATGCAGCTGTTTCCAGAGCGATCCGATAATCGACAAATGTGGGTCTCTTCACAGGAAACCACTATAGAGAACGCCTATGGGGCGGGCAATCGCTGCCCGGGCACTTTCGGCAGGGCGACGGTAAACCGCTCATATTTGTGCATTTCGAACAGCAGCGGATCAATGAGCGGCAGATCTTTTGGCGTCAGAACGTAGGCACCGACGGATTGGCCGACGCAATGATCCAATCCGAATGTGTACCGGCCGAAGGAACGGACATTCCGGAAAGAGCCATTTGGATTTTCGTAGACGACTGTGCGGAAAAAATCCCGGGGGTCCAGCTGGCCGTAGAAGAGGACGAAGATAGAGGGCTGATTCACCTGATCGGTGATGCACAGCCGGCCCGATGAGGACTTCTCCGCAAAAGTGACTGCCTCACCAAACGATGCAAAAAACGCTCCGGCTGCCCGGGCTCTGTAGCTGCCGAAATACACGAATGAGAAAACAACGAACGAAAGCGCGAAATAGAGAATCGCTCCGATCAATGCGGTTCTGGAAACCGCCAACAAACGGATGCCGGCCGCGGCGAAGAAAATGACGGGAAGGAAGAGGATATTGATCCGGTTGATATTCGCGCTCTCGAAGATTCCCAGCAGGATCGCGGAACAGAGCCACAGGAACATGAGGATGAATACCGGCTCCCTTCTCTTGCCGGGGGAAAAGAGGAAATGGAGCAGCCCAAGAAGAGAGAACAGCAATCCGAATTGGTACAGGTACCCGAACCCGGGAATGGCGTTCCAGATGAGACCATCATTGCCCGTCAGCAGCAGCTGCCCGAGGGTGCGAATATTCTCAGAAAAGTGCGAAACGATATCTCCGCTGAAAATGCTGGAAACAGCATAATAGCGTGGCGGTCCGGGAAGACGCGGGATACTGAACAGCGGGGTGACGAGAGACGACCAGTGCAGCTCGTTAATGAGCAGGTAGGCGATAACCGGCCATGCGATGAACAAAAACAACAGTGCGGATTGCCACAGAATTTTTTTCGATGGCAATCGATGGATGATCGCAAGATAGGCAGCAACGAACAGAAGGAATACGGGAACCACAAAATACGCCGTCCCGTACGTATAGAGCGAAAGCGCCAGTAAACCCGCAGCGCACACGTATCGCCGTTCCTGCTCACGGCCGCCGGCGAGACACCACACTGCAAAGAGGAATATCGCCGGAAACAGGTTGGAATCGAGCGCCCAGCGCGAGATCATGATATGCCAGGGAGCGATGACGAGCAGCAGCGCCGCCAGCAGCGACAGGGTGTGATCCTGTGTTTTGTGCACCAACCGGAAGAAGATGATGATGGTGTATATGCCGAAGAGAAGATTGACGAGTCTGAGGGAAAGCACCGACATGCCCACGACACGGAATACCGCCATCGTTAAATACACCGGCAGCGTGTACATGCCCGATCCCCACGAAACCAGCATGAGGGGGTTGTGGAACCCATTGCGATCAATGCCGTAGTACAGCAGGGAGAAGGCGTCGTACCCTGTCGATGCCTCATCCTGATTGAGCCCGGGAGGGATGGCACCGAAGCGATAACAACGAACGAGAATGCCGAGAAGAAGGATGAACAAGAAAATCCATGAAGGAGATATTTTTCCTGCACAGCAATATACGCGATCACACATGCGCATTAACCACTGCCAATGGCGTTTGCTCGACGTCACAGTTCGAAGTATAGGGGATACTCTAGTGAAATTTCGACAAGAATCCGAATGCTCAGCTCCACTGTGCCCCCGCCATACCCCCAGACGGCGCAATGGGACGGCATTGGTTTTTTTCTATGCGCACTGATACTCTGCCAAATGTCAATTTGCCTGTCCTCTTCATTAGATTCTAATGTTTGGATCAATATTGAAAGAACAAGAGAGGCCATCCCTTGTCTATGATCTACATGCAACCCGGCATCGCAATGTCGGTTGCCCCCTGTGCAACAACGGCAACGCGCGCGTACGTTTCGAGGAGAGACCATATCAGGTGATGCAATGCAACAACTGCTCATTGGTGTACGTCACCCCTCAGCGAGACCCCGTTTCTCTGCTCAAAGATTTATATGAAACCGGAATATGGAACAGCACTTTCCCGCGCTATTCGGGTTACGCCTGCTATACCGCAGAAAATGAAAATCTCTTAAAAACATTTCGCCGGAGAATAGTGCCATTCACAGCCATCGTACAGAAACCCGGAAAGGCGCTGGATATTGGCTGCGCAACTGGCTGCTTCCTGCGCGTTTTACAGGATGATTATCATTGGGATGCAATCGGACTTGAGCCTTCTGCATACATCGGCGAATTCGGACGCAAGATGAATCAGGTCAGGATTCTCACTGGTACCCTTGATTCTATTCATTTCACGCCACATTCCTTTGATCTTATCTCGCTTTGGGATGTCATCGAACATATCCCTGACCCCATTCAATTTCTTCAGTCGATCCACTCCCTGCTGAAGCCGGAAGGCCAACTACTCATCGAAACCCAGGATATCGACACCCTTTTTGCGCGATTGATGGGAAGAAAATGGCATCACTTCAAGCACGCAGAACATCTTTGGCACTTCTCACGGAAAACAATGGATCTGCTCCTTCGAAAAAGCGGCTTCTCGATCGCCAGCATCAGTCACAAACACGCGGGAAAATACGTCGGATACGATTTTTGTATCGAACGCACGAAAAGAATCAGCCCTCTCGTATCGTTCCTCGTCTCGGCGGGGAAGTATATCTTCCGCAAGCCTCTCTATTTCAACTTTTTTGACGAAATGGTTGTCCGGGCGATCCCTCTCAGGAACAGGAATTAGTACACGGGAAGCATAAAGTTACACAGCATCAGTAGCGCAACGCCCAGCAGCATCGTGAATTGAAAGCGAACTGCGGCAGCGGGGGTTGTGGTGGCTGACAGGAGAGGCAAATAGCTGTTGCTCGCCAAAATGAATGACAATCCCATCGTCGCAGGAAGAATGTAGATTGCTTTTGAGGGGACCGCTTTTGCACATGGATAGCGGTACAGAAAGGCAATCTCCATTCCTATTTCAATGAATGCGAGAAGGAGAACGAACAATCCGAACACATTCCACTGTCGCAGTTGTGCGCGACCGAATGCGCAGAGAAACGCGACAATACCGCTGATAACGAGCAGTGGCGCGATCGTGAAATAGAGCATACTCATTATTCGCGAGGCGCCTTTCTGCACTCCAATCCAGGCATCGCTCATCCAGAGATCCTTCCACGTATCCGCCAGCCTTACGAATTCCTGATCGCGCACTTCGGGCCCTTGCAGGACGTGTACGGGGGAAGTGGCGAATAGTGCAATGAAAAATGCGCCTGGGTCAGCGTCCCTCTTCTGCCGTGCGGCATCCTGACAGGATAAATTGATCCCGATAGCTTTCGTGAAGGGAAAGAGCTCTCCTTCTCCCCGGATGTTTTTAAAATAGTAATATGGCATGATCATTGCCAATGCAATGAGACAGGGTAGAAGAGTGATGAACACCCTCTTCCACTGCCATCCAAAATGGTGAGACACCAGAAAGACCAGAGGAGGAATGACAAAAAGCAACAGTCCGTTGAATTTCGTCATGGCTCCTGCAAAAAGAAGCAGTGACAACGCCACCACATTCAGGAGAGTGAAAGTGGATTTCCCCCAAAAAGTCCGGATGGAAAAAAACAGGATGCCGGCGGCAATGGCGAATATGATGATGTCGAGATTGATGCTGCGTGCGACGGAAACCTGAATCGGCAGAGAAAAAAGCACGTAGAGAAACGTTACGGGTGCAGGCTGATTCAGTATCCTGAGATGCCGTAACGATGCCCGCAAGAAAAAGAATGCGAGCAGTGAGGCGACGAATGACGTCAGTTGAACGCTCTGGAGCGCGGGAATGCCAAGACCGAGGAAGAAGCGAGGAATCAAAAAACCAAGCGGTGGATGGTAACTGTAGAAAGCGGTTGCAGCAGGCACGATCGGCTTCAGCCAGCTGACGATCGCAAGCATCTCGAGATGATGGCTCCAATCGAACCCCACCGCCACGCCCCATGCTTTCGCAAAGGAATAGCATTTGCAAAGTATCAGCAGTATCAGCAGCCGCCGCTCCCAATGCATCCAAACGTTATTTTCATTCTTCCAGAGCAACGCTGGCAGAAACAGCGCCGCCAAGAGAATGGCTGCGCCCGACAGAAGCATGAGCCATACGGTGGAGGCAACAGTGATATCTGGGACAAAGGCCTGCCCAAACGCCAAGAAAAGCATGAGGGCGGTAATGAGCTTGGTACCCTTCATATCAAGCATCTCGAGCAACTGAGCCAGACGCCACTGACTGCGAAGGGATCTAGTATTCATAAATCGACAATCCAACTGTACCTGCACAAAAAGACAATCTGCAATTGCCAGTGATCGTCGATCACTGATTCCTCTCACTTCCTATACCCCGCCCGCTCCGCCTCCTCCGCCGTGCGAAAATAGACGCGATTGGATGGTGCAAGATTGGATGCCGATGCGGAATCGACCGGGTAATACTTCTTGCCACGGCGGGAGGCGACGAAACGCATTCCAGAAGGCACGGTGATTTCGATCTTGTTTGTAAGGAGCGAACCTGCCGGAACCAGGAAGGCGCCGCTCTGGTCGGACATGACCTGCGTTCCGTCGAGGAAGAGCCGCGCGCTGCCGACCATGGAGCCTTTGAGCTGACCGTTGACGACGCCCTCCACGCGCACCGTCGGCACCAGCGGCCGGCTCACGTCGCGCATCTGCATGGGAACCGAAACGAGCGTCCGGCGCTCCGTGATGAGTCTTCCCAACAGGTATCCGCAGACCAGGGCGAGGAGGACGCAACCGAGGAACGGGGCCAGATCAAGCCATTTCTTGTGCATAGGACCGGTCATTCTACCCGCGAAATCCAATAGGGGAAGCCTGCCAAAGCGGAAATTCTAAGGGTATCCTTCATTTCGTGCTCTCCATCATCATTCCTGTCTTCAACGAGGCACAGAACATTCCACTGCTTTATCAGGAGCTCAGGGAATCACTCTCACGCCTGCATCAGGCCGCCGAGATCCTCTTCGTCGACGATGCCAGCACAGACTCCACACTGGATATCATCCGGGAGCTCAAGAACACCGATCCGCGCGTGAGGGGCTTTCGGATCGGCGTGAATTCCGACAAGGGGGGCGCACTCGCCGTGGGCTTCAGAGAGGCACGGGGAGACATTGTGGTGACCATGGACGGCGATCTGCAGAATGACCCGGCCGATCTTCCACTGCTCCTCAAAGCACTTGAGGATGGAGCCGACCTTGCATTGGGATTACGAAGAGAACGTGCCGACAGCCTCTCAAAGCGCCTCGCATCGGCGCTCTTCAATCTCTGCATGAGCCTCGCCTTTCGCCGCCGCCTGCACGATGCCAATACCGGCTTCAAGGCGCTGCGAAAGCAAACGGCACTCACAGTGCCGCTCACGCACGGGCTCTTCCGTTTTCTGCCCTTCATCCTTGCAGGACGGGGCATGACAATCGCGGAAGTGCCGGTGCACCACCGACCGCGCAAGAACGGCAGGACCAAATTCGGTCTCGCACGGCGCATTCTCAGCCTCTGTAAGCTCCCCAAAGCCCTTCGGGCTGCTTCCACTCCCCTGACGCACTTGGAAAGCCTGCCGGCCTACGAAACGCTTTAATGGACATGGTATGATTCGGCCATGATCACTCCAGCAGCACTCAAACCTTTTCTGCCCACCGCACTCGAGAAGACGGATTTCACAGGTCTCGGCGAAAAGTACGCCGGCAAAGTGCGCGATGTCTACACTCAGAAAGAGAAGAAACGCGCCATCCTCATCGCCACCGACCGCCAGTCGGCCTTCGACATCCAGTGGTGCTCCATTCCCCTCAAGGGGCAGGCTTTGAATCAGCTGAGCGCGTGGTGGTTCGAGCACGTGAAGGATGTGATGCCGAACCACGTCATCGCTGTGCCGGATCCCAATGCCATGGTCGTGAAGGACTTGAAGATGCTCCGGGTCGAGATCGTTGTTCGCGGCTACCTGACGGGTTCAACGGGCACGTCCGCCTGGGTCAACTACAACAAGGGAGTGCGAAATTTCTGCGGGAATCTGCTCCCCGAAGGCATGGTGAAGAACCAGAAATTCGCCGCCCCCATCATCACGCCGACGACCAAGGGCGAGGAGGATGAATTGATCGATCCCAAAGGCATCGTGGACCATGGATTCGCGACGAAGCAGCAGTGGGAGGAAATCGCGGATCGCGCCTTCGCACTCTTCAAAAAGGGACAGGAGATCGCGGCCAAACGCGGACTCATCCTCGTGGATACCAAGTACGAGATGGGCTATGACGAGCAGGGAACACTGACCATCGCAGACGAGGTGCACACGCCGGATTCGTCGCGCTACTGGGTGGCTGCGACGTACGAGGAGCGTCATGCCCGCAAAGAGGAACCGGAAAGTCTGGATAAGGAATTCTTCCGCCTGTGGCTCAGAAGCCAGGGGTTCGAGTACGGTGGCAAACGTCCCGCGATCACCGACGATGTACGCGTGATGCTCGCAAGCAAGTATCTGGATCTCTTCGAACGGATGACCGGTGAACCCTTCGTCATTCCCGCCGATACGCGTGTCGCGGAGCGCATCGAGCGAAACCTCCAGCCTTACCTCCTCTAGAGTCATGGTGCACATTTTCGCCAAAAGCGCGGCCAATGCACTGCGGGGAATCCTTTTCGTCTGGCAACGACAGCGCAATTTCCGCATCGAGGTCATCATCGGAACTTTCGTGATCATTCTGACAATTCTGCTGCAGTTCACCTACATGGAGGTGGTCTCCATTTTGGTCGCGGTCTCGGTCGTCGTGGGGGCCGAGCTCTTCAATAGCATCGTCGAGGAATTGCTGGATACCGTCGAACCCCACTACTCGGTGCACGTGGGCCGGCTCAAGGATGTCACGGCGGGAACCGTGCTGCTCCTGTCACTGTTTGCAGTGGTGATCGGTGTGCTCACCGTCATCCACCACTACACCTTCGTTCTGCACTGAATTTATAAGAAGACCCACAGCAGGAGCAGAGCGTTGAACGCAAACTGCAGGATCTCCGTCCGCCAGGAATTCGGCTTGCGCAAGAGCAGAAAGAGCACGAGCGGCACGATGGCGTACCGCGTCTCGATGAGCCAGCTCCCCCCGAGATAGAGTACGGAAAGCGGATAGATCCACAGAAAACTCCGTCGTGAGAGCGGGATCACGAGCATCGTCCCTACAGCAATCGCACCTGCGAACCAGAAGAGAAATCCCTTCGTTCCTCCTGCGGCTGCCGCGAGCAGAATTACATCACGGAGCCTCCCGGCCTCGCTATTCGCAGGATGATCCACATGAAAACCGACGGTGAACAAGATGAAGAGAACAGCGAGCAATAGCAGGACCCACGGACGCTTGAGCAGGAGCAAAATGGCGCGCGCCCGGACCAAAATCAATGGGAGGAAGAGTGCAGTGAAGAGGAACAGCGCGAAGAAGACGTTGCCGAGCGAGAATGAGGGGAACGGATGGGCGGTGGCAAGGGCGGGGCTGAAGGAAGCCCTTCCCATCATGGCCACGAACAGCGCAAACCCGAATACGGGGAGCAAAAACGGTGCTGTCAGGCGGATGATGACCCGCAGTGCATGCGGATGACGGAGTCGGGCGGCAGCGGCGCGTAACCATGCAACGGGCCTGTTGGCAACCATCCGAAACCCGGGCTCCGCCTCGAGCAGGATCGCAAACAGCAGAGGCGCCCAGAGGATATTGTTCTGCCGCACGAGTACTGCGAACAGAAAGAACAGACCGAGCAGGAACCGTCTGCCCTGCAGAGCTGCCAATAGCGCGAAGAGAACGAGAGAAAGGGAAAGAGTGTCGGTATAGATCAGAGGGAAGTACGGCAGCAGAATCGGGAACAACGCAAACTGCAGCGTGCGCAGAAGGGCTGTGGGCCGGTCCACGAAACGCGCCACGCCGTACGCCGCAACGCAGGCCGAGAGACTGAACAGGAGCGAAACCATGCGTGCGGCCGGGATGGATGTCTGGCCCGCTATCTTCAGAAGTCCCGCCGTCAGCAGGTGATAGCCCGGAAACATCACGCCCCATCCGGCAGGCGGAAACACGCCCTGCAGCACTGCCGTGATCCTCTGATAGTGAAAGGCTTCGTCATAGATCAGCGGGGCGGTTTTCATCTGCAGATACATGAGCACGATCAGCAAGAGCGTGCACGCGGCCAGAAGGACCTCTATGGCTCTCTGCATGCCGGAAGAGGTGCTGCTCCACTTCATTGTTGTTCACGAATCCCGGGCCCAGGGGCCGGGCGTCAGCCTCCAGTGTCGCGTGATCCCCTCCCGCTGCACGAAGCCGGCAGGAAGCTCCAGTGCGAAGCGTGCCGGGCCTTCGGAGAGGGAAGAAGGACACGTCTCGCTCCAGGCCGGACAGGGAACCATTGTCGCCTCTGAAACGATGAGGCCGGCCTGGTCAAAGAAGATGATATCGAGGGGAATGAGGGTGTTCTTCATCCAGAAGGACCGTACCGTGCTGTCGGGAAAGATAAAGAGCATGCCGGAATCATCCGCGAGGGACGTGCGTCCCATGAGACCACGTGCCTGCTCCTCAGGCGTGCGCGCCAGTTCGGCTGAAACCGTGACGGTGCGGCCATCCGGAGCAACCAGTTGGATGGGTACGAACCCTTCCTGCGGAACGGTGACCGCGGCCGGTCCGCAGCCGGAAAGCAGGGCAAGGCAGAGAAAGCCGATAAGGATACGACCGGCGGTCATATGGAAGATCGAAGGGAAGCGATAGCCTTCGCACGATCTGCGGCACGGAAGATGAAGCTCCCCGCCACAAGGTTATTCGCTCCCGCACTGACGCAGAGAGGAGCGGTCGTTGCGTCGATGCCGCCATCCATTTGAATCATGAGCTGCGGAAATTGCGTGCGAGCCTCTTTCACTTTGGAAAGAACATCCGCAATGAATGCCTGCCCGCCGAACCCCGGGTTCACCGACATGACGAGGAGCAGATCCACCTCGCCCAGAACATCGGCGATGTCACTCAGGGATGTGGGAGGATTGATGGCGATACCGGCAGTGGCCCCGCCCTTTCGGATAGCTTGCAACAGGGCTCTGCGGTCATCCGTCTTCTGCACGGCCTCGGCGTGGAAGGTGACGTTTTTCGGATGCAGGCTCAAAAATTCCCGCGCGTACTCGGCCGGTTGCTCCACCATGAGGTGGATATCGAGCGGGAGCGTGGTGCGAATGGTCTGGACCTGCGCAAGCGGGAAGGCGGTATTCGGGACGAAGCGGCCGTCCATCACGTCGATCTGCAGCCAGTCGGCGAACGGCTCGATGCTCCTGATCTCCTCCGACAGGCGTTTCATGTCCGCCGAGAGGATGGAGGGTGCGATGAGCACAGGCAAAGCCATGCCGCCATCCTAGCAGCGCAGGACGACTACAGAAACACCACCGAAAGCGCCGGAATGAAGAAGAGCGCAATCACCGTGCTCACCATCACCGCCACTGCCGCCTTTTCGGGATGCACCTTGAGCACCGAGGAATAGACGACGGTATTCACCGCGAGCGGGATCATCCCCATGAGGAGCAGGACCCCGTGGACGTCCTCTGAAAAAATCCGGAAGACGTGCCGGTCGAGTGCGATCAGAAGAAGCATGAGTCCGGGCCAGACGACCGTCTTGGCCACGGTGGTGAAAGCGAGCAGCCGTCCATCAATGGCGGATAATCGCTCCCCTGCAAGGCTCACACCGATCAGCAGCATGCCGATAACACTGAAGACAGTGCGGACATCGTGTAGAAAAAGCGAAACCATTGCAGACTGGGGCACCTGCCAGATATTGGCGGCAATGCCGAGCGCGAACGCGTACAGCACGGGAAGCGCCACAACCTTGCGCACACTCTCACGCAGCGTGAAATTGCTGCGCGCAAGGGTGAAGAACCCCGTGGAAGACTCGTAGAGAACAAACCCGAGGGAACAGAGGACGATGATGCCAAGCGACTGCTGGCCGAACAGTGCCAGCCCCGCAGGAATGCCGAAGTAGCCGCTGTTGCCATTGGCCGAGGCGAACGCGGCAAGATTGCGCATACTGTCCCCGCGCTTCCAGACAAGCCCGCTCATACTATAGAAGATCCCGCAGAGGACACTGCAGATCACGAGGAAGAGAATCGGGAGCGCGAGCGTGCCACGGCTCAATGGTGCCGTCCAGCCGCCTTCGAAGACAACGATGGGCGAAAGGACGTACAGGAGCAACAGGGCCACCGGCCGGCGTTTGAGATGCAGAAACACCCCGAGCAGATACCCCGCAACGATGAAGAGATAGAGCGGCAGGAGTTTGCCGACGAGCGAGAGGAAGAGCTCCATCACTCAGGCTTCAAGATCCTCGATGCGTCGTACATGTCGCCCGCCCTCGAAATCGGTCGTGAGAAAAAGATCAACGAAGCGGAGCGCATCTTTGGGTTTGGTCAGTCGTCCGCCGAGGCTCATCACGTTGGCATCGTTGTGGGCGCGGGCCAGCCTGGCCGTCTCATCGCTGTAGACCACTGCCGCGCGGATGCCGCGGACCTTGTTGGCCGCCATGGCCTCGCCGTTGCCGCTCCCCCCGAAGATGATGCCGGGGCTGCCCTGCTCCAGCACGGCTGCGCATCCCTTGCGGATGATTGCGGGATAATCCACGGATTCCTCGGAGAAGGTGCCGACATCAAGTACATCGATCCCCCGTTCTGTGAGGTGCTTCTTTACGACCTCTTTGAGGGGAAATCCGGCATGATCGGCTGCCAGAATGATTCGGGAGGATGGTTGCATGACAAAAGCATAGCAGAGAAAGAATTCAGGACTTCAAGGATCCAGGAAGACAGGAAAGATGCCAGGAATCCAAAACACCAAGAAGTTTGATTATTTGGATCTTGAAGACCTCCCTGAATTCTTGATTCCTTGTACTCCTGTATTCTCCTGCTTCTAGACATCACACTGCTTCAGGGTATCTTCCTATCATCTTCCTTCCACTGCCATGCCGATCTACTATTACACCGCCGCCGCCGTTATCATCATCCTGATCCTCTCGTGCATCAGACAGGTCGACCAGTACGAGCGTGGCATTCTGTTCACGATGGGCAAGTACAGCCATATGTGGAACCCCGGCTGGCACCTGCTCATCCCCGTGTTCCAGCGCCTTGCAAAAGTGGACGTGCGCATCAAGGCCGTGGACGTGCCCGATCAGGAAGCCATCACCAAGGATAACATCCCCATCCGCATCAATGCCGTCATCTACTTCCGCGTGAACGACGCGGCCAAAGCCGTCATCGAGGTGGAGGATTTCTTCAACGCCGTGAGCCAGCTCGCGCAGACCACCATGCGCAACGCCATAGGAGAAGTGAACCTCAATCAGCTGTTGGCTGAAAAACAGCAGGTGAGCGAGAACATCAAGAAAGCGGTGGATCGCGTATCCGAAACCTGGGGAGTGGACGTGCACTCCATGGAGCTCAAAGACATCATCCTCCCCGATTCGCTCAAGCGCACCATCGCCAAAGTCGCCGAAGCCGAACGCGAGAAGCAAGCCGTGATCATCAGCTCGGAAGGCGAAGTGGCCTCGGCCGCCAACATGGCCAAAGCCGCGACCATACTCGCCGCCTCACCGGGAGCGCTGCACCTGCGCACCCTGCAGAGCATCAATGACATCAGCTCCGATCAATCGAACACGACGGTATGGATGGTGCCCATCGAAGCGCTGAAGGCACTGGAAGGGTTGGTAAAGAAGTAGTGCTATCCTCCCCCCATGCCACGCACCCCTCTGATCGCCGCGAACTGGAAGATGAACCCCGCCCCCGAAGGAGCGTTTGCCGCCGATTCACCGTACCGTCCGCAGAGCGGCATCGAGACCATGGTCTTTCCAACGTTCTTCGATCTTCAGCCCTGCCTCGAGGCCGGCCTGCCGACGGGAGCCCAGTACGGGCATCCGGATTCGGTGGGCGCGCATACCGGCGACGTCAGCATGACCATGATCAAGAAAGCCGGCTGCCCGTTCGTGCTCTGCGGCCACTCTGAGCGGCGGCGCGATCACCATGAGGAAGATTCCGACGTGGTTGCCCAGGCCGAAGCGGCGCTGCGAAACGGGCTCCACCCCGTCATCTGCGTGGGCGAAACGGAATCCGAGCGCAGGACCAAGCGCCACAAGCAGGTCGTGGAACGGCAGGTGCGCGTGTTGCCGCTGCGCGAAGTCGTGACCATCGCCTACGAACCGGTGTGGGCCATCGGCACGGGCGTGACGCCCACCCCGGAACAGGCTGAGGACATGCACGCGTTCATCCGGTCTCTCATTCCTGAGGCCCGCCGCGAATCCACACGCATCCTCTACGGGGGCTCCCTGACCGCCGAGAACGCGCTGGAGTTCTTCCAGCAGCCGGATATCGATGGCGGACTCGTCGGCGGCGCTTCGCTCAAGCCAGCGGTCTTCCGCGAGATTGTGCTCGCGGCAGTACAGGCAAGAAGCTGAGCAGACTTACTTCGCGTTCGACAGGACCGTCGTCGACAGGCGCACGACGAAGATCGTGATGAAGGCCGTCGAGAGCATATTCACCATCGGCATCAGGATCCCGGATACCCGCATGCCAAGTATGCCGACGACAATCCCGAGCACCATGACCGCGATCATGGCACAGAGGGCAGCGACGAACGTATTGCCGAAGATCTTGCCCCAGTACCCGCTCGTCTTGGCGTAGCTGAGGCTGGCGCTCTCCAGAATCCCTTTATGATCCCGGACCAGGAGCACGGGCGCGCAGACGAAGCGCGGACCCAGGACGATGGCCAGGATGATGCCGAGAATCGGAATCCAGATGAACGACCGGATCATGATCCAGAGCGAGAGAAGAAAAAGTGGAATGATGAGCCCCGGTGTGCGGGCGAGTGCCGCCTGGAACGTCAGCTTGCCGTCGAGGGCGATGAGCAGGAAATACGCCGAAGCGATGAGCGAGATCACCCACATGATGAGCATGGATGCCCCGAGCGAGGGCAGAAGACCCTTGTACATCGACAGAACCGCGCCGGAAACCGCGTCACCCTGCTCCCCACCCAACTGCTGCATCTTCTGGGCGAATTCATCCATGGCGGCCTGATCGCCTGCCTGAATCCGCCGCTGAAGGTCTTCCATCTGCTGCTGGTCGAATCCCAATCCTTCCAGAGCCGAACCGGTCTTCTGCACAATGCGCTGCCCGATGAAGGACTGGCCAATGCCAAGAATGAGACCGAAAATCACGGCACCGACGACAATCGGCATCAGCGCGCGGCGAAAGGAACTCCAGGAATCTGTCAGGAGTTGCCCGAGAGGAGCAGTCATGGAATAAGGGGGAAGTTGGAGAAAGTGTACTACGCAGGCAAACGCACGAAAAGCTCACTTTTCAGCGCCGCACCCACTGTCCGTTCCCCGCCTGCTTTATCGCCCCGGAAAGCTCCATCATCGTCAGGGCGGAGGCCATCTCGGGTGCAGGAAGCCCGGAGCGTTCCATCAAATCATCGGTCGTCTGCGGCATCGTCGTGAGCACTTTCAGGAGAGCTGCTTCGGCCGCGCTCTTCGGGTCATACGCACCCTGGGAAACCTCACGGGCAACCACACCGAGTTCCGAGAGGATATCGGAAGCGGAACCCACCAGTTTGGCATGGCCCTTACCCAGCATCTGATGGCTGCCGGCATAATTGGGATCAAAGATCTGGCCGGGCACGACGAAGACCTCGCGGCCGTAGTCCAACGAAAGATCCGCCGTGATGAGCGCGCCGCTGCCCAGCGGAGCCTCCAGCACGACCGTGCCGAGCGACAGGCCCGCGATGATGCGGTTGCGGGCCGGGAAGGTGAACTTTCCGGGAATCGCATCCAGTGGGAATTCGGAGAGGTACAGCCCACCTCCCTCAACGATTTCTTCTGCCAGACGGGCATTTTCAATGGGGTAGATTTTGCCCAGTCCATGGCCGAGCACGGCCACTGTTCTGCCGCCCGCAGCCATGGTCTCACGCGCGACTGCGGCATCGATGCCAAGTGCAAGCCCGCTCACCGTCACCAGCCCCGCCTGCACAAGTCCGGGCACGAAGCTTTCTGTGACGCGTCTGCCGTAGTCGCTCATCTCGCGCGTGCCGACGAGTGCGATACAGGGCTGATCGAGGACCGCCAGGTCACCGCGCCAGTACAGGAACACCGGAGCATCCGGAATCTCTTTGAGTTGTTTGGGATACCCGGGATCATCGATAGTCATGAACGAAAGATCCCGTTTCTTCAACTCCTGCTCGTAGGATGCAGGATCGAATTCCTCGAGTCGGTTGAGGACGATGTAGACCGTATCGTCGCGGCAGCCGAGCTCTTTCAAGAGCGGCTCATCGACGTGCTGGAGCGCTTTGGACATATCACCGTAGACCTGCAGGAGCGCCTCCAGACGCTTACTGGTAAGAATATTGAGCCAGGACCAGGTGAGGGCGGTTTGGCGATCCATAGGGCACGCAAGCATACACAAAATCACGACATGCAAGAAGCCGCAATCGCATGCGCCTAGAAACCGATGCCATCGATGGAATCCCGCAGATCCCTGTCCACCTCTTCCGAATAGAAATGGATCCCCCCGACGATCGTCCGCAGCTGCTGCAGGGATGCGTAGCGCTCTTCCGCCTTCGTGCGATCACCCAGATTCACAGAGAAGCGGCAGAGTATGGCAAGCGCCAGCGCCCTGTTCTGCTCTTCATCCGGCAGCAGGGCAAGCTCGGTAAACAGCGATTCGACGTAGTCGATCACATCTTCAACGGTGATGCCCAGTTCTTTCTCCACCGCCTCATCTGCGTCCATCGCGGGGACGACCGCAGAACAGGTGAAACCGATGACCGTCGTGAGCATGCCCGATCTCAGGGCCGGAGAAAGATCCGCCGACAGGAGTTGCTGGGCGATAAATACGCGCTCGGAAACGGGCAAAGCATCATTGCGGAGCGTCCGCCTGGCGAGGCACAGATGATCCATTTCACTGCCTGCCTCCCGCGCATCGGCGAGCACACCAAGAATCTCTTCACAGTCATCGGAGCTGGAACAGATGATCGCGTGTGCATCGAAAATGGTCCGTGCGGACTGATCTTCCGTTTGCCCGAGGAGCCTCCGCGCGGCGCCAAGCGCACGAAACTGCAGACCCTCGCGCATGGCCATATCCCTCTGCAGATCCAGATCCCCTTCCGCCTGCTCGGCATGAACCCATTCCGTTCCCATATCGAAAGCATCGTGCAGTTGCACCAATGTGACATCGTCCGGAGGATTGGCCGGATCTCCGAGTAGATCGTGCGCAGCCCGCTGCAGGTGCGGAAAGTACGCATACGGATCGAGGTCGATCAGGAGCGAGCAGACATCGAAGCGCGTCCGGGCACTGATGTCACCAGTACACGCATCGAAGGCACGCTGCAGCTCCAGCTTTTCCGCTTCCAACTCATCCTTCTGTCCTGCAACAGATAACCGGCTTATGGAAGCCATCTTCTCTCGCAGGATCTGTTCATTCATAATGAAATTATTACATTTTATTTATGAGTGTCAATGGAGCCGCTGACCGGAATTGAACCGGTGACCCACGGTTTACGACCCGCCCGACCGAACGGTGTTCGGTCGTTCGGGCGGGTACCGATGCTCATCGCTGAAGTGTTTTGCGAAAACGCCTCCCCGCAGCAGATTTTAGATATTTCTCTCGTTGTCGGGCACTTGCTCTATCGGGAAATTCTTCAACAAGAAGACATTTCCATGGCTTTTTCCTCTTCGTCCAATACACCATTCCACTGTTATGTTCATGCAATCTACGATCGGGGTGCTCGGACATTCCTATGTATTGACTGCCGTCGAGATCGCTCCGCAGAACGTAAACAAACATCGTAATGGGAATGGAGCCGCCCATGGGAATCGAACCCACGACCCTCGGTTTACGATACCGATGCTCTACCAGCTGAGCTAGGGCGGCACAGGCCTACTATACGGATCTGCGGCCAAAGAGCCAAGAAAGGCCCTCCCCTTTCTTCGTGCTCAAAATGTTTAGTCTACTTCACTTTCCAAGCCTTCTCCCCGAAGGGGATTCCTGCTATAATGATTGGATTTCTCACACAAACACCCATGACACTCGACGCCTGCATCGCTCATGCGATTCACTCGGACCTGGATATCATTGAAGCCATTCCTGAGGTTCAGGAACTGGCCGTGGAGGAACTGGAGCCCTATATCGAGCGCTACGTGGTCGAGGTGCAGAATTCGCTGCGTGAGATCATTCAGCAGCGTGGAGAGCCCTATTTGCGCTGCAAGGACGCCGCAGGCCTCTGTGCCACGTGTCTGGAGGCCGGGGTGATGCTGCCGCCGGCGATGCTGCTCAAGATGTGCCAGACGATCATGCAGCTCATGACCCTGGATGCCCGGTTCATCCTGGATACGGAGGATGGAAAGAGCCTGTACTACGTGAAGCTGGGGGTAGCGTGATGAAGCTGATAGCTGTGAGCTGTTAGCTTATAGAAGATTTGATGAGAGAGTGTTGAGCATGAGGAATCTTTTCTTTGTATTGGCATGTTAAAAGAAACCTCAAACCTAACAGCTATCAGCTACAAGCTCACAGCTCGTCTATCTCTTCTGCCACTGCGGCGCGCGGCGTGCTCGCTTGAGACCCGGCTTCTTGCGTTCCTTGATGCGCGCATCGCGACGCAGGTACCCGGCATGCTTCAGATCGGGACGGAATTCGGGGTTGAGCAGCAGAAGCGCCCGGCTGATGCCATGGCGTACGGCATCGGACTGTGCGGCCTTGCCGCCGCCGCGGGTGATCACCTCCACATCCAGACGTCCCTTCAGGTTCGAGAGCGTGATGGGCGACAGAGCGTTTTCGGCCAGAAATACGGCACCGAAGTATTCCTTGATCTTAAGCCCGTTCACGGTGGCCTCACCCGCACCCCCTTCGAACAGCTTCACATGGGCAATGGCCGTCTTGCGCTTGCCGATGCCATGGAAGTACTGCCGCTTTTTTTCTGAGGACTGCATAGATTATCGGAGGGAAGTAGGGACGGGCTTCTGCGCCTCGAACGTATGCGTGGCACCCTTGAAGACATGCAGCCGCTTGAGGGAAATCGGACGCAGCCGGTTACTGGGCAGCATGTTGCGGATGGAGCGCGTGATGAGCTCTGCGGGGGAGTCCTCGAACATCTTCTTGAGCGGCGTGGCCTTGAGATGCCCCAGGTACCCCGAGTGCGAGTAGTACGTCTTGCGGCGGAACTTCGCGGGAGTGAACGAGAGCTTCTCGGCATTGATGATGATGACATGGTCGCCGAAGCACTGGTGCGGCGAGAACGCGGGCTTGTGCTTGCCACGGAGCAGCAGCGCCACGCGCGCGGCGAGCCGCCCGAGGATCTGGCCCTCCGCATCAACGAGGAGCCAGTGTGGAGCCTCTGGTTTCGGGGTCGAGGTCTTCATTTTTTTGAAGAGGAACGGGGCTTCTTTGCTTTCTTCGGTTCCACCGTGACGGCTTCACCTTCCACCAGCATCAGATCGACGAGCGGCGCCCCGTCGCCCATGCGCGCTCCCACGGGCACGATGCGCGTGAGACCGGAACGAATGGAGGCAAAGCGCTTGATGTAGACTTCCATGATCTTGCGGCTCGCGTTCTTGTCGGTCACCACCCGGTTGATGGCACGGATGGCGTTATGGGGAACGGTGGATTTCGCCATGGCAATCAGCGTATCGACCATGGGGGCCACCACCTGCGCGCGGCGCTTCGTCGTCCGGACCTGTTCGTACAGGAGCAGGGACGTCAGCAGGTTTCGCTTGAACATGCGTCCGTGAGCGGGCTTGAGACCGAGCCGGTGGCGGGAGAGACGGTGACGCATGAAAAGTGGAGCGCAGAGTAAGGAAAAACCGCTTAATTGTCCAAAGATTCGTCAGAGAGTTTCAGACCTCGTTCGCCGAGTGTCTGCTTCACTTCATCGAGGGCTTTGGCTCCGAAACCGCGGAAATTGCTGAGCGCCGCTTCGGTGCACTTGGTCAGCTGCTCGATCGAGCCCACGCCCGCATTGATGAGGGCATTGAGCGTGCGGGGCGAGAAGTTGAGGATCTCGATCGGCGTGTAGCTCTCTTTCGCTCCCATATCCATTCCCGCTTCACCCACCTGCGGACCTGCGCGCGAGAAATCGGCGATGAATTCGGGCTCCACCACTTTCTCGGTAGAACCAAAGTACTCGAAGTAGCTCTTGAGCAGCTGCGACGCGAACTGCACCGCTTCCTCAGCCGTGAGGGACCCGTTGGTCTGCACGTCGAGGATGAGCTTCTCCAGATCCGTGCGCTGTCCCACGCGGGAGGTCTCGACACTGAAGCGCACTTTTTCGACCGGGCTGAAAATCGCATCGATGTGGATGAGCCCCGGTTCGTTCTGCTTCTTGTTGCGCTCGGCGGCAGGCGCGTAGCCGACACCCTTGCCGACGGTGATCTGCATTTCGATGGAGCCGCCCTTCTCGATCGTGAGGATGGGCAGATCCTTGTTCATGATCTCGATGTCAGACGAGACCTTCAGATCCTCGGCCGTCACGACCTTCGGACCCTTGGCCTGCAGCGTGATCACCTCCAGATCTTTGTTGTGCTTGCGCATCTTGAGACGCTTCAAATTGAGCGCAACGTCGACCATGTTCTCCTGCACACCCTTGACCGTGGAGTACTCATGCTGAGCGCCCTGAATGCGCATCGAGAGCACAGCGGCTCCAGGCAAACTGGAGAGGAGCGCTCGCCTCAGCGCATTCCCGAGAGTCATCCCGTAGCCTGGCGGGAGCGGCCCGATCGCGAAGATCGCGTGGGTGGAATCCCCTTTCGTCACCGGTGTGACGCTGTAGGTGGGGAGACCAATTTCTTCCTGAATGATGTGCATAGGACGGGAAGGAAGGAAATGGGTGCCCCGTACTTTTGCTGCGCAAGAGTGCGGGGGAAGGGATGAAACGGATTACGTACGAGAGTAGAACTCGACCACCTGGCGGACGTCGATGGCTTGTTCGGCATCGTCGGGCAGCGGCAGGGACACGATTTCGACCTTCATGGCGCCGTTATCGACCTTGAGCCACTTGGGCGGCATGTATTTCTCGTGAGCATCGAGAATCGTTCCGTAGACGGGAGACCGCTTGTTGCGCTCGCGCAGCACGATCACCTCGCCGGGACGCACGCGGTACGACGGCACCGACACGCGCACACCGTTCACCTGAAAGTGCCCGTGGCTGACGAACTGCCGTGCCTGCATACGCGTGAGCGCCAGTCCGGCGCGGTAGACGACGTTATCGAGACGACGCTCCAGAAGCTGCTTAAAGGTCTCACCCGTCTGGCCCTCTTTCTTGGTGGCCTCGGCGTAGAGAATGCGGAACTGCCGCTCACTGAGGCCGTACATATCACGGGCCTTCTGCTTCTCTTTGAGCTGCTTACAATACTCCGACGGGCGCGTGGCACGCGTCTTGGGCCCCTTGCCGGGACCGTAGGGCTTGCGCTGCAGGATCTTGTCGTACTTGTCCGCCCCGTAGATATTCGCCCCCTGCCGACGGCACCGTTTCGCCTTTGGACCTGTGTACTTCATGTGAAAAGTGAGAGAGAAGAAAAATCGGGATTAGACGCGCCGGCGCCCGGGCGGACGCACGCCCCCATGGGGGATCGATGTCGTATCGATGATGGCATCCAGGTTGAGACCCGCGCTCTGCAGTCCGCGGATGGACTGTTCCCGTCCGGGTCCGAGTCCTTTCACCTCCACAGTCACGGATTGGACTCCGTAACCCTGCACACGCTCCGCGGCTTTCTCGGCCGCGACCTTCGCCGCGTAGGGAGTCGACTTGCGCGTGCCCTTGAAGCCGGCCATGCCTGCGCTGCACCCGCCGATCTTGTTGCCCTGCAGATCCGTGAACGTGACGATCGTATTGTTCTCGCCGGCGTGGATGCAGACGCGCGCCTGCGGCACGGACTTCTTGATCTTCTTGCGACGGACCTTGGGGCCGGCCTTGGCATCGGCGCCCTCGGCGCTCACCTCGGAGGCCTCGAGTTGCTCCGTAAGCGTTTGGGCTTTCTTCGGCGCGGCATCGGACTTGTCCGTCGGCTTGTCCGACGTAGCCCGGCGGGCGGGGTCGGAAGGAGTAGAGGGAGTTGCCGGTGTCTTGGGGTTCAAATCAGCCATAGTGGAGTGAGCAGCACCCCTTCGCGGGTGCGGAAGGAAACGGAAGGTTTAGGTCTTCGTGAGCGTCGTACGACCCGAGAGACCAGTCTTCTTCTTGCCGCGCTTCGTGCGGGCGTTGCGGCGCGATGTCTGGCCGCGCACGGGCAGTTTCTTGCGATGCCGATAGCCGCGCCACGTGCCGATATCCTGCAGACGCTTGATATCCATCGACACTTTGCGCGTGAGCTCGCCCTCCACCGTCTCGCGTTCGACCCGTGCGCGGATGCGCGCCTGCTCTTCCTCGGTCAGGGCATCGGCCTTCTTCGTGAGCGGGA
>JAUSKD010000011.1 GCA_030647195.1 Candidatus Peribacter sp.
CGAGTCCATCGTTGTCTGTGTCACCGAACGTGAATTTTCCATGGCCTTCCACGGGAACCCACGCATCGGTCACGATGCTCGTCGCTTCGGCTCTGATCCACACCCGTCCCCAGTCAACACTGAGCAGCATCCGTTGCTCAAGACGCTCGAACCGCAGAAGGCATCCGGTCTTCTGCGCGAAAGGTGTACTCCGCTTCTTCACGGTATAACTTTCCATTCTCGATCAGACTTCTGTCCTTTCCCATGAAACCCTGTTACGGCTGTTCATCCTCCTTTCAAAGAGAAATGCCGGTAGTGCGAATGAGCAAGTTCCCATGAACTCGCTTGAACCCTCAGTCGCACTCAGAGCTCACAGCAGAGTATTCTACAATTATTGACGAATTCGTCAATTATTCGCCAATTGTAATGAATGGTGAGAATCAACAAACAGAACACAGAAACAGAACCGGTTGGAAAGGCGGGATGGGAGGGAAGTGGAGAGAACCGTCGCGAAGCACTGGGTGGCTCCGAGAGAAGCTTGCGCTCCTCGGCCGTGGGCTTGAGCATCCCGAGAACGACAGTGAGCGTCATTTGAAAGCGGGTGAAGGGTGTGGGAGTGGGCATGGGCAAAAAGTAGCGTCACTCGCCGCTCGCAAAACAGTGTCGCATGTCTCGCAGAAGAACCGGGTCAATGCTCGGGACACTTCTGCCACCTCGTACACAGGGCTTGTGAATAATCTTTGACATGCCTTACCGCACTTCGGTCACCTTACATCAAGCGCATCGCAGTGAAATCCGAAAGACTGTCGCCCTATGGAAAACACTGCCAGCTCTCTTCATATCTCTTTTCCAAAGACGAATCGCATCGGCCTCTTCACCGGTGGTGGCACCGCTCCGGGACTCAACGCCGTCATCCACGGTGCCTCACAGGAAATTCATCGTGCAGGAGGCGAGGCAGTCGGTATTCTGGACGGATGGGCGGGGATGCTCGAGCGCAAACGTCTCATCGACCTGCGATCCCTTACAACCGCAGAACTGCATGCACTGCTCCAGAGAGGAGGCAGCATACTGGGCAACTCCCGCACCAAGATCGACCTCAAGAAACACCCCGAGCAGGGAGAACAGCTGGCCCGTACCGCAGGTGAGTATGAGTTGGATGGAGCCATCGCCATCGGCGGCGATGACACGCTGGGACAGGCTTCGGAAATCAACGAACGCAGGATCATCAGTGCAGAGGATTTCTTCAATGGCGTTCCAAAGACGATCGACAATGATCTGATGGGAACCGAGCGGACATTCGGATTCGAGACAGCCGTCCATCAGGCGATGCAGCAACTGGTGCACCTGCGTGCTGATGCGGAAACACAGCGTCGCGTCGCGGCGATCGAAATCATGGGGCGCGACGCCGGATGGATCACGCTCCACGCAGGCTACGTCGGAGGGGCGGACATCACACTCATTCCGGAATTCCCCATTGCCGAAGAGGCACTGATGCAGCGCATCGGGGAAATCTACGAGCAGCGCAAACAGCAGACAGGCGGCGGATACGTGATGATCGCCATCGCCGAAGGGTACGAAGGCGCCGAAGATGCCGCCAGAAAAGACCCCTTCGGCCACGCGAAAAAGGGTGGATCGGCCAAGACACTGCTCAAGAAAGTCAAAGAACGCACCGGCTACGAAACGATGGAACAGGTCGCGGGTTACGATGTGAGGAGTCGCCCGCCGCTCTCACAGGATGCCATCTTCGCGGCAGAACTCGGCGCAACCGCCGGCCATCTCGCCTCACAAGGCACGTACGGTCGCATGATCACGCTCCAGAACGGTCGCATCACGCATGTCCCTCTGTCTGAAGCCAAGAGCGGCCGTATGGTCGGGATCGAACACTACGACCCCGAGACGATGCGCAAGCGGGATCTTCCCCCCTCCATCATCGCAGAACTCTTCAGGTGCAGCGCGGAAACAGAGCGGATACTCGCTGAGGGAAGCAGATGATCTGGTCGTTGCGGCGCTGACTACCGCCACGTTATTGGAAGGTCCTCGAGGGTCCTCGATGGCCTGTCCGTGATACCAGTCCGGAGACGATAGATCATCTCTGCCATCTGCGTGCGTGTGATGTTCTGATCGAGACTGCCGATGACCAGAGGAATCGCTCCACGGTTGGCGAGATACTTCACGAACGGTGCATACCACTCCCCGTCGACCTGCGGGAGCGAACGGTCGTAGCGAATATTGCCGCCCTCATCGATGCGATCCGCGGAGACGAGAATCTTTGCTGCTTCGACAAAGGTTATGCCCAAGCTCGGCATGAAGCTGCCATTCGGATAGCCGTTGATGATCGCGCTCTGCACCGCGACACACAGATACGGTGAATACCACTCATTGCGGCCGGCATCCGAAAACGAGTAGATATGATTGGGATCGCAGCGTTGCCATGCCTGAGGGGTGAACGTCGCCCCAATGACAATCTTGGTGAATTCAGCGCGATTGATGAACCGGTCGGGGAGGAAATTGCCATCGGGATACCCGCTGACGATGCCCTGCGACTGCACATAGTGCACCGCTTCGTAGAACGGGGAATTGGGAGGTACATCCGGAAAATCCTGAGGTGAAGCAGCGGCTGCCACAGCCGGCAACAGCGCACAGAAGAGGATGGAGAACACAGAAAGCATGCGCATGAGAGTTTTGGGAGAGTATGGGCAGTATAGCAGGGACACGGGCGCCAACAGGCTGTGCTTCCGGTTCCGGAACGAAAGCAGTAACATGACGGACCGTATATGTACCATTTCTCTCTCAATGATATGAAGTCCACCCTGTTCCCGCATGTCATTGCCGCCCTCAATGCACAATGAATGTCATCCGCCGTTTCATCGACGGCCAGTACATACGCTACTGCCTTCTCGCTCTTCTTCTGCTGGGATGCGCTATGGAGAGCAGGGACGTATGGCAGAGAATCGCCGTGGAGTTCCACACAAGAACGGATGATTTTCTGATCGCGGGAAGAGCGATCTTGAATGGATATATCCCCTACAAAGATCACCTGGATGTCAAAGCCCCGGGGGCGATCTTCATCGGGGCTCTCTCGCTGCTCGTCACCGGCGACTACCGGTTCGAGTGGGCATTGAAGATCGGCATGCTGCTCGCAATCCCGGTCCTGATGATGATCCTCACCTTCCGGGGGGCACGTACACAGCACGGGCTCCTGAAGTGGTTACTCATGGCATCGGCATTTTTGATGGGATCCGAATTCATGCTGTACACGGTCGCACGCGGAGGGAATAACCTGAATAACGCGGAACCCTTCGGGATCTTTTTCGCCCTGCTGTACCTCCTGACCATCGCATGGGACCGGGAAAAAGTGTCGCGGCTGAGGATCGGCCTCGCTTCCCTGTTCCTGCTCTGTACTATCGGCATCAAAGAGCCGTTTCTGTTCACGCTGCTCGCGATGAGCCTCGTGCTGTCACGGAACACGCGCTTCTTCACTCGCACATTTCTCATTCCACTGGGTATTGCGATGCTCTCCGGAACACTCATCCTTGCAGTGCTCGGTTATCTCATTCCCTACCTCACGGTCGACATCCCCACGATCCTCGGTGACCGCATGACCGCCCCCAGCTCCCTCCAGTTCCGGGGACTGATGTCTTTCCGCATCGTCGAAGACATCACGCAGTACTCCCCCGTCGGACCAATGATGGGATATTTCGTCCTTCTCTTGTGGAGCACGCATCCCCTGTTTAAGTTTGAAGATAGTCGAAAACACCTCTGGATGGCCTCTGTCGCCGTTTTTCTGCTGTCGTCCTTCGTGTACTTCTCGGGGATATTCTGGATTGTCTGGGAGAGACTCCATTACACATTTTCCATCCAAAGCTCCCTGGTTCAGTGGCTGATTATCAAGTACATCGCCAGTCTCGTGCTTGTGATCCCGCTGCTTTGGATGCTCTTCAGCCGCTCAAAAAAACTCTTTGGAGCAGTACTGCTCTCGGGCATTGCGTTGTATCTGACCACAATCGCCATTGGTTCGGGTAGTTTTCTCGCACAGCATTTCCTTCTCGCTGTACCGGTGTATGCAGGACTGTTCGTGCTGTTCAGTGAACAACCGAAATTCCTCTTTCCGCTCTTCCTCATCGCCCTTGCCCCGTTCTTCCATCCCAAAACGGATTACGCGCAACTCACCCGAAGCGCAGAGGACGCTGCATTCTATTCCACGCAGTACAAATCCATTGCGGCGGAAGCAGACCGCCTGATGGATCGCTGCAATTTCGAACAATACTATGCCCTCGGCGGCATTGCGGGGATCAACACATACACGAAACATTCCCCCACGGATCTGGCCTATGCCGAGGTATCGGATAATGCCGCATTACGGAAAAGATTCATGGAACGGCTGCAGATGGCTCCGGTGATCTTCACGGATGATGACTATCTTCAAAACACCAAGGACGCAGATGTCCGAGCAACTCTCGAAAAATACTTTGCGCAAGAACCTTCTGCGTGCGCGCAGGACTTTGCGTTCACGGACCACCGGATGATCATGCTCTTCCGAAAAGATTCGGAAGATCCAATGGCAAGCCCCCCCCCTGAACTTCCAAAACTCCAACTAAAACACTTTATCGAAGAAATCAACGGCCAATCGCCTATGAGCGCTCAGGAACTAAAAAGTATTACTCGAACAATTGTAAGAGAACTCGGACTCAATGTTACCGAAGATTCAACCACAATACTGGTACGAATGGAGAAAAAATCTATCCGACTGACCATCCAAGATATTTCAACGTCCACTGTCTTGGGAGTCATCGTTGTGAATCGGGCAGACGGAACAATCCTATCGAAATCGACAGCGGCACAACCATAAGAGACTGGCCGTAGACCCGACCAATGGTGCCGGAGGAGGGAATCGAACCCTCAACGCCTTGCGGCACACGATTTTGAGTCGTGCGCGTCTACCAATTCCGCCACTCCGGCACGAGAAAATGCTACATCCTCATGCGTTCCAGCGGAAGATCGCAATTTTCTTCCTACTGTGGCTGCCCTTCCCCCTGCTCGAGCAACCGCAGGACGCCGTACACGGCGTTCGTCATCTCGAAGCTGATGCCTCCCAGCCGCTGAGCCACGACACGCACAAAAGCATTTTTCCACATCGCCCCGGTCCCTTCCAAAACAACCTCCCTACGGGCAACTTCTGTCTCCACCTGGTAGACCATCTCGGCGATGAGCTTCTGCTCCGGAGAGAATGCGATCACACCGATGTTCTAGCACTCCCAGGCCACGGCGCAAGCACTGCGCTTCTTTAAGAGAATATCGCGCACGATACCTTCCAATCCCGCTATGATAGGGCCTCCCGATGAAGCAGTTCCAAACCTTCATTTTCGATTCCTGTGCCCTTGATGCTGAGGCAGGGAAAATAGAGCTCCGCTACTCGCTGGACGATGAAGTGTTTTTCACCGAGACACTCCTACTACCCGAGGACTATCAGCTGCAGGCACCCAGTGCGGAGCAGGATGCGGCACTCGCGGCCCTGCACCTGATCGGCGGCATCAGCTACTTCAAAACCTGTCTGCCGAAGAAGATAGAGATCCGCGCAGGATCGCTCACGCAGCAGCAGGCCCAATTCTGGAATACGGTGTACACGAAGGGCCTCGGGGAATTCTTCTTCAAAAACCAGATCGATTTTCGTGGTCTCATCAACTTCCCCGCCGGCCCCCTCACCCCTGCCCTCTCCCCGCGGGAGAGTGTGGCGCAAAGCGCCGGGAGAGGGGCCCGACTCTTAGTCCCCATCGGCGGCGGCAAAGATTCCACGGTCACTGCGGAATTACTCAAGAAGGCAGGATACGACGTGACGCTCTTTCGGATAGGCAAGCATCCGCTCATCGAGCAGACGGCGAAGATCGCAGGGCTGCCGCTGCTCACCGTAGAGCGCCATCTCGCCCCCGAGCTCTTCAAACTGAATGCGGAAGGCGCGCTCAACGGGCATGTGCCCATCACGGGGTACCTCTCGTTCCTGAGCATCGTGATTGCAGAGCTCTACGGATTCCATGCAGTCGTGATGAGCAATGAGCGCAGCGCCAACGAGGGCAACGTGGACTATCTGGGCGAACAGATCAATCACCAGTGGAGCAAGAGCCTCGAATGCGAGCGACTGCTGCAACAGTACGCCAGAGGAATAGGCACCAACGTGGAGTACTTCAGTCTGCTCCGGCCCCTAAGCGAGCTCTCCATTGTGCAAATGTTCTCCACCCTGCCGCAGTATTTCTCATGTGTCACGAGCTGCAATACCAACTGGAAAATCGCAAATCGCAAATCTCCAATCGCAAATCGCTGGTGTGGGAACTGTCCCAAGTGTGCGTTTGCGTTCGCCATGTTCGCCGCCTTTCTGCCGGAGAAAACACTGCAGGAGATTTTCGGAAAGAACTTTTTCAACGAGGAATCACTCCTGCCCTTTTACCGGCAACTGCTCGGCCTCGAAGGCTTCAAGCCCTTCGAGTGTGTCGGCACGATTGAGGAGACGGCAGCCGCTTTCCTGCTTGCAGAGAAACGCGGGGAGAGTGATACATCCAAAGCCATGCAGATCTTTCTGAAGGAGGTGAAGCCGACCATCAACGATGGCAAGAAACTCATCGAAGAGTGCCTCCGACCTTCATCCGACCACTGCATTCCAAACCCTTTTCAAAAGCTTACAGCTCACAGCTGATCGCTTCCCTATGCACATTCGTGAACTTGCCGGCAAGAACGTCTGCATCCTCGGCTTCGGCAGAGAGGGACAGGCCATGCTCAAAGCGCTGGAAGAGCACGCACCCGGCTGCGAGGTCACGGTCGCGGATCAGAATGCGGCAATCACTCTGCCGCATGGCTCACGCCACTGGCTGCAGGTGGGAACAGGCTGGCTCAAGAATCTCGAACGCTTTGATATTCTGATCAAATCCCCCGGCATTCCACCAAGCGAAGAGCTTGCAGCTTATAGCTTAAAGCTTTCGTCTCCGACACAGATCTTCTTTGATTCCATCGCAAACACTGGGGCGACGGTTATCGGAGTGACAGGTTCCAAAGGAAAGAGCACCACGGCCTCTTTACTCTTTCACATCCTCCAAACAAGCCAACAAGCCAACAAGCCAACAAGCTACCTCGTCGGCAACATCGGCGAACCTGCCATCGCGCACATCGCGGATGCCGCGCCCGGAACAATTTTCGTGATGGAAATGAGCAGTTACCAGCTCATGGATCTGAACTTGAGCCCACACATCGCTGTTGTCACCGCGTTCTTCCCCGAGCATCTGGACTACCACGGGTCCGTGGAAGCGTATAAAGAAGCGAAGAAGCATATCGCGCGCTTCCAGAGGCCCGGAGACAAAGTCTTCTTCGCTGCGGATTCGGAGGGCGCGCGCGAGATCGCATCGGAAGGCATCGGGAAGAAGATCCCCTTCTCCGCGGCGGATGCACCCGTAGCGATTGAGGAGACGAAGCTCATCGGCATGCACAACGCGAGTAACATCGCCGCGGCCTTTCTCGTCAGTCGGGAACTCGGTGTTTCGAAAGACAGAGCCATCGCGGCAATCCGGTCGTTCGCCCCGCTCCCGCACCGCCTGCAGTCACTCGGTGTCCGTCACGGCATCGAATGGGTGGATGATTCCATCTCCACTACCCCGGAATCCGCCATCGCCGCGCTCAATGCTCTGGGAGACCGTGTGGCAACGATCATCCTCGGCGGGCAGGACCGCGGCTACGACTTCACGACGCTCGCGGAGCGACTGAAACACTCGAGCGTGCAAACCGTCATTCTGCTGCCCGAGAGCGGCAAACGAATTCGGGAATCACTGGAAAAGGTAAATTTCCATGCGCGCGTACTGGATGCGAACAACATGGAAGAAACCATCACATTCGCAAAGCAACCTCAAAGCTCACAGCTCAAAGCTCACAGCTTCCCCATCGTCCTCCTCTCTCCAGCCTCCCCCAGTTACGGACATTTCAAAAACTTCGAGGACCGTGGGGATCAATTTGCTCAAGCTGTGGGGTGATTTGACAATAGTAATAAATACTGTAATAATGCATATATGCACTCAACCGATATTCAGGAATTTTTGACGGTGGCAACGGCCGCAGTAGAAGCAGGCACAGGGCCGCTCTCTAAGGAGAATGAAGAGCGTGCGAAGCGCGTTGCCCGTGCGTATTTCGAGCTCCAACAGGGTAATCTCACGGGATTGGCGCAGGTCACACTGGAGATCGCCAGACTGAAAGAGAGAGACCAGGCCCCCAAATCCGCGCAAGCGCTCAAGGTGATTGCCGAAACGCTGCGCTTCTGCAGAGAAGTCCTGCCACCGCGCCCTGACTACGAGGAGGCCGCCTGATCCGCCTGGACC
The DNA here is from genome assembly GCA_030647195.1 of Candidatus Peribacter sp. GTDB lineage: Bacteria > Patescibacteriota > Gracilibacteria > Peribacterales > Peribacteraceae > Peribacter. The sequence continues at coordinate 8,328 of JAUSKD010000011.1, forward strand.
GTCCCGTCCCCTACTCTCACCTTTGCCGGCCGGAGGACTCTTCCGTTGAACTCGTACCCTTCTTCGAAGGACTCGATGACCTTTCCCTGTTCGCCCGGTCCCGTCTGCAGCACCTCGTGACGGGTGGGGTCGAGCGTCTGGCCGTTACTTTCCATGCGCTTGAGCCCCAGATCACCGAGCATGCGCACCAAATCACTTTCAATCGTCACGATGCCCTTCACCCACTCGTGATTCTTCAGGTCCTCCGGCAGATGCGTGAATGCACGCTGCAGGTTGTCGAGTGTGGGCAGCATCTTCGTCATCGCTCCGGCCAGCGCGAACTTGGCGACATCCTGCCGCTCGCGTTCCAGCCGGTCCTTGGCGTTCTGCAGATCCGCCTGCGCGCGCCCGGCAATATCCTTCAGACGATCTGCCTCTTTCTTCAGGGTATCCGCCTCCACACGAAGTTTCGTCACCTCCGGTGACTCACGGGCCGGTTCGGGTTTCTTGGCAGCAGGCATCGTCACTATGTTACGGATTTAAAAAGCGGCGACAAGTGAATGGCGGAAACAGATAAAAAAACAGGCCCCGATGGAGCCCGTTTTGCATCAGCGATTGCAGACGCATTACTGCACCACCACGTTTCCTTCGGCATCGATCGTTGCATCCACTTCGGGCACCTGCTGGTCAGCGGACGAAATGCTGGAGCTGGAAGAGGAACTGCTTTCCTCTGTGCCTCCTTCGACGACGGATGCGGTGCCGCATGCGCTCAGGAGGAAAAGCGAAAGCCCGACAAAAATCATGGAGCGTTTCATGAAGAAATAGGGGAAAGAAATGAAAAATGCTCTTCACCATAAGGGCGACCGGAAAGTGGGGCAAGAAAAAGCCCCTGAGTTTTCTTAATGCTCTTTTTGCATCATCGAAAAAGACGGGTATCCACCCGCCTTTTCCTCTGAAAGCCGAAAAAAGCGATCACTCAACCACAATGGTCCCCGTCATATCGCGATGACCTTCGCCGCAGAGCACGTTGCACTTGAACGGGAAAGAGCCGGCTTTGTCCGTCGGCAAATCCGCGGTGACCGTCTGTCCCTCGTTGAATTTCACATCCAGACCGAGGTCCGGAACGCCGATACCGTGGTTCCCGCTGACACCCACGAACTCCAGCTTCACCTTCTCGCCCACTTTGGCGGTGATGACGGAGGGGGTGAACGCCCAGTTGCTGGCCTCGACGCGAATGACACGCGCCTCACCCTGCACGGAAGACGCTGCTGACACGGCAGAACTGGCGGAGGAGGCAACATCACCCGTGGCCGGCGGCTTCGTCTGCCCGCAGGCTGAGAGGAGCAGGCTCCCGAGAACGAGAGAGACGAGAATGGAACGTTTCATAACAGAAGGGGGGAAAGGAACGCCCACCCTACCAATCAGAGGGAAACATGACAAGGAAATGGGTGGTGACGCGGTGGTTACAGATGAATACTCTTTGCTATTGGTAACATTCTGAGTTTAGTTTTCCCAAAATCTCATTCAATTTATACCCTGAATCAAATACAACGCTCTGCTTTCGTTGCAATTCATCCGGTTTAACATCTATACAATACGTTCTGAGGTCTTTGATTGCATTGTTGTAATTTGAGATGGCATCGACAACAGAGCTTTCAGGAAATATTTTTATCTTGAAAGAAAGCAATCCCTGGTTCGTTCTAAGATTTTCTGCAGCTCTGAACATTTCGTCACTTAGGACTATTGCAGATTGCCATCGTATGTGTAACACACATTACCAGCTCCAATTTCATAGTTCACGGCATAAGAAATTTTTGGAATAAGCTCAATAATCTGGCCAGCATACTGTTCTCTCTTATCGCAAAAATCCTTGTGGGCACCTGAATAGGCGCCGTAAATTGCAACGAATAATGTGATGATGCCTCCGACGATTTTACATCCTTCATAAACAGTCAGGTGCTTACCCACCCATTGCTTGATACCGAAAAAACCAATCCGCTTCTCGAGTAATCGCACGGTGAATAGAAAGATCAAAGCTGAGAGGATACCGTTCGCAAGAGGTATCGCCGCAATTTTGATGAACGTATCCATGAATTAACGAAAATTGATTCTGGAAACCTTATGTGGTGTCACGGGCCGGGATTGAACCGGCGACCCCAGGCTTATGAGTCCTGTGCTCTACCAACTGAGCTACCGTGACACGGGAGGCAGACTACCAAAAGAATGGATCGTACGGAAGCTCAGCACAGGAAGAATCCACTGCGATTTCGAGGATCAGATGCCAAAAGTAGGGCATAATAGCCGCACATGAAACCCGTCCTGCTCTGTCTCCATGGCTGGGGCGGCTCGAAAGAGTCTTTCGCGGAACTCCGCGCCATGCTGGAAGGCGAAGATCTGCTGATCCTCACGCCGGACCTGCCCGGCTTCGGCTTGGAGCCGGAACCGGATCGGGCTTGGAGCGTGGATGACTACGCCGATTGGGTCGAAGCCTGGTTGCAAAGACACGCACCCACGGAGGGGTGCTCTACATTATTGCTGGGACATTCTCACGGAGGCCGCATCGCCATCAAACTAGCTTCCCGCTACCAGCTACAAGCTACCAGCTACAAGCTCGAACATCTGTACCTCTGCGCCGCCGCAGGGATCCGCCACCGGTCACTCAAGCGCTTACTCGGCAGGATGCTGGCCGGAATCGGACATGTCATCTTCGCCCTCCCCGGACTTTCACGGTTGGAACCATTGGCAAAAAAAATGCTCTACAAGCTCCTCCGTGAGCACGACTACGAGCGGGCCTCGCCGATGATGCGTCAAACACATGCGAAGGTGACTGCCGAAGACCTGACTCCCCTCCTCTCGCAGATCACTGTGCCCACCGATCTCTTCTGGGGCGAGGACGACACGTACACTCCCCTCGAAGACGGCTACACGATGCACGAAGCCATCCACGGAAGCGTGCTGCATACCTTTGCGGGAACCCGCCACCGCGTGCACCGCGATCGCGCCCCCGAAATCGCCTCGGTGATTCGTGACCACCTCTGATCCCTTCTTCCTTAGTCCTTTTCCCTTAGTCCTTCGTCCTCATCCCAACCGTGTCCCTCCTCCTCATTCTCCTCACCCTCACGGCCACCCTCTCGCCCCTCCTGACGTTCGGAACGCTCTGGCAGGTGAAGGAATGGCGGATTGACCGCCTGCGCGCGCACTTCAGAAGTGAGGGCCTGTTCCTGCAAACCTTCGGCTTCCTTAAACCCTTGATCCTGCTGCTGGCCCTGCCCGTATTACTCCATCGGTGGGTGCCGCACGATACATGGACGATTGGCGTGCTGTCGCTTCTGACCATGCTCACGGTGATCCGGCTCGCGGCGAACCGCCAGCCCCGTCCCGTCTGGACGATGAAGGCCATCGCCCTCATGGGTGGAGCGGTGATCTTCGTCCTGCTCGCTGCGCTGCTGGTTCTGGTACTCCCTCCGGAATATGTGCCGGCTCTGGCGGTGATTCCGCTGCTTGCACCACTCGCGCTCCTCCTCTCGTGGAGCCTCTTTCTGCCGGTCGACATCCTCCTCAAGCGCCGCATCATGCGTTCCGCCCTTGCCTTGAGAAACCGCAACGATCATCTGATCGTCATCGGCATCACGGGGAGCGTGGGAAAAACAACCACAAAGGAGCTCCTGCTCCACCTCCTCCGGGATCAGGGGGCCGCGTCCACCCCCGCGTATGTGAACTCCGAGATCGGCGTGGCACGCTGGATCATCCAGACACTTTCGGGTGCATCAGTCCCCAAGATCCTCATTGTAGAAATGGGCGCGTACCGCAGCGGAGAAATCCGCCGTCTCTGCCAGATTTCACGCCCGCTCATCGGCATCATCACCTTCATCGGATCGCAGCACATGGCCCTCTTCGGCTCGCAGGAGAAGCTGCTCGCGGCCAAAGCGGAGCTGTTCGATACCCTTCCTCCCGAGGGGGCGGGCATCGTGAACGGCGATAGTCCGTTTGCTCCTGAGCTGCGGAAGCACGCACACTGCCGGACCGTGACCGTGGGGACGGGGGGCCCGGCGGACCTGGAGGCATTCGACATCGAGGAAACTGCAACGGGCCTGCGCTTCCGCACCGGCAACACCATGATCACGACTCCGCTCCATGGCACCCACAACGTGACGAATATCCTCCTCGCGATGGCGGCCGCCGAAGTGTTGGGCATCAAGCGCCCCGAGATCGCACGCCGGCTCCCGAGTTTCAGGCCACCGGAGCACACCTTCTCGGTCAGAGCGATCGGATCGGTTACTCTGCTCGACGATACACACAACGCCAGTCAGGCCAGCTTCAAGGCGAGTATCGGCTGGTCCAAGTCTCAGCCCGCCGAAGAGAAAGTGCTGCTGACGAGCGGACTCATCGAGCTCGGGGAAGACGAGGATCGCGTCCACTCACAACTGGGCGTGGAGGCAGCCGGTGTGTTTGACCGTGTCATCTTCGCCCATGCGCGGCATGCGCGCTCCTTCGCGCGCGGTTACGGCAAACCCGTTGAAATCCTCTCGAAGAAAACACAGCCGGTCTCGCCCCGGTCCCTCTTCATCTGCGTCGGGCGCATTCCCGAAGAAACCGTCCGCCGTTTACTTCCCAAGTCCTAAGTCCCAAGTCCTATTCCCTCTTCCCGATTCCCTCCCTTCGTCCTTAGTCCTCCGTCCTATGTCCCTCCTCCGTCCCATCCACCACACGTTCGCCCCGCATGTGAATGCCGGCTACGTGCTGCGCACTCTTGCGCTCCTGTTCCAGCCGTGGAAGTGGAAAGAAGGACCACAGCGTGAGGCATTGCGCTGCGCTCTCGCACAGAAGTTTGACGCCGACGTGTTTCTGTTCGCCTCCGGGCGCGAGGCGCTGGCTGCTCTCTTCAAGGCAGTAAAAGACCCGTCGCACGCCGAAGTGATCGTGCAGGCCTACACCTGCGTGGTCGTGCCCAACGCCATTCAGGCGGCCGGCAAGACGCCGGTCTACGCCGACATCGAGCGGGAATCGCTGAATCTGTCCGTGGAAGACGTCGAGCGTCGCCTGACCCCCCGAACTCTGGCCGTCATCTGCCAGCACACCTTCGGCATCCCGGCTGATACGCACAAGCTTCGGGCACTCTGCGACCGCTACGGTCTCTTGCTCATTGAGGACTGTGCGCACGTCATTCCGGATGACACGGGACCGCAGACGATCGGCAAGGACGGGGATTTCATCCTGCTCAGCTTCGGGCGCGATAAGGCGATTTCGGGTATCACGGGGGGCGCCATCCTCTCGCGCCGGCCCGATGTGTCGGTCCGGCTCAAGGCAGAGGAAGGAGCGGCCCGTTCACTCTCACTGCTCCGCATCAAGCGCTTCCTCCTTTACCCGCTTGTATACGCCGTCGCCCGGCCGCTGTATGGCATTGGCCTCGGCAAACCCCTTCTCGTCCTCGCCCGCACCATCGGCGCCCTCGTGCCGATCCTGACGAAAGAGGAGAAACGGGGGCACATGTCCCCGGCCCTCCACAGGCTGCCCAACGCCTGCGCGGCTCTCGCCCTCGTAGAGCTTTCACGGCTCAAGGAAATCAACGATCACCGCCGTCGCCTCACCGCCCTCTACCTCTCAGAACTCCTCAAATCGCAAATCTCAAATTCTGCAATCCCCAAATCTATTCATCCCGCTCTCCCGCTGCAGAAATTCCCGCTTTTCGTACACGGAGCATCTGCCATCCGTCACACGCTCAAGAAACACAACATCCACCTGAATGACGGGTGGACCGGCTGCGTGGTGTGCCCTGCGGGAACATCGTTGGATGAAGTGAGCTACACGAGAGGGCTTGATCCGGAGGCGGAACAAGCCTGCGAGCAGATCCTGTCGCTCCCCACGCATCCGACCATGACAGAAGCTCAGGCCCAAACACTCATGCAGGCACTGTCAGAAACACTAACAGAAGGGTGCTGAAGCCGCTTGCTCCGGTCCAAGACGGGTTTACACTCTGCTCCCTATGCCTAAAACGCCGGAATGTGATTGGGAAGCCGCGCGCACGCTCGAACGGGAACTACAGTGGTTCTCGGACCAGCTCGTCCGTGCAGAGAGCAAGGCGGCGCTCCGGCGGATCATGAATCTCGTACATACCAAACGCCGCGCGCAGGGTCTTAATGCCTACGCCGAGATGCACGAGCTCTTCGGGCTCAACCACAACGTCACCAACTACGCCATCGTGCTCTGGCTTGAGTACCTTGAACGGAAAATCATGGCCATCTTCGATATTGGCGACTGCCCGTCAGGTTTGAGAAGGGAACGAGTGATCCCGGCTCTCCCTTTCCCCACGGAGCAACCACCCCCCGTCCACCCGCGCATCGCCCCGCAAAATTTAGACCAGCTTTCACCCACCTCATTCCTGTGCAGAAAAATGGAAAATGGCCTACACTAGCCCCGCAGAATGACAGTAACCGAAGCCACCAATCCGCAGGAGTGGGATGCCTTCCTCTCGGCACAAACATACCGCCCCTTCCTGCAGAGCTGGACCATGGGCGAGGTCTACCGCGACACGCAGCAGGAACCCATCCGGCTGGAAGTGCGCGATGAAGGAGCGATTGTCGCCATCTGTCTGGCGATCCTGGTGCCCGCCCGGCGCGGTCGTCATCTCTCGATTCCCTACGGACCCGTCCTCAGCTCAAAGCTCACAGCTCACAGCTCACAGCTTGCCTTCGACTCCCTCATTCAGGAACTCACCAGCGTCGCGCGTACACACCAGTGCGCCTTCATCCGTATGAGTCCGTTCTGGCCTTCCGAGTTCCCGAGTTCCCCAGTTCCCTCCGCCGTCCCCTCCCCCCTCCACCTGCTCGCCGAATACCTCTGGTACCTGCCACTTACAACACCGGAACCATGGAATTTAGAGCTCACAGCTCACAGCTCACAGCTACAAGCTCGTACAGAGGAAGAACTCCTGATGGCCATGCGCAAGACCACGCGCAACCTCGTGCGCCGCGCGGAGCGCGACGGAGTCACGATCGAGGCCTCGCAGGACCCGAGCCGGGAGATCGACCATTTCATCGCCCTTCACGACGAAACCCGCCAGCGCCACGGTTTCACCCCGTACACCAATACTTTCTTCCGCTCACAGGTGCGCCGGTTCGCCGAGCGCGGGGAGTGCACGCTCTATCTCGCACGCTACCAGGGCGAGGTGGCTGCGGCCTCTATCCACATGCACGCCTTCGGCGAGACGAGCTACCACCACGGCGCCAGTACGCACCGGCTCTCCAAGGTCCCGGCGAGCTACCTGCTGCAATGGACGGCCATTCGTGATGCGCTCAAGCGTGGAGACCGCGTGTACAACTTCTGGGGCATCGCCCCCGTGACACTGGATGCCGACGGCTCACCAACGGTCACGGATCACGATCACCCGTTTTCGGGAGTGACACTCTTCAAGACCGGGTTCGGGGGCTCTCTGCTCCCTCTGACGCACTGCATGGATTTCCCGCTCAGTGCGCGCTACCATCTCACTCGCGCCTTCGAACTCTTCCGCAAGTGGCGCCGCGGCTTCTAAAACCGCAGCCACGAAGGGCTGCTCTGCGATTTCTGCCCTTCCTCACCTTCCTTTCTTTCCTGTCCTTCTCATGGCCAAGCCTCTCCCCCCGCAGACAACCGAAGACAAGCTCGACCGCATCGTCGCGATTTTGGATCGCATGAACCGTCGCGACAGGCTGCGCACGATCGGAGGTTTCATCCGGGGCGTCTTCAGCATCATTCCGATCATCATCGTCGTGTTCTTCACGTGGTACACGATTAAGTACGGCGATCAGCTGCTGGAGAAGATCACCTCGATGGCCGCGCAGCAGGCCGGAAAAGTGGCACAGCAGAACGCCGTCAGCGACTTCATGAAGGAGTTCAACGCGATCAACCAGAAACTGCAGAAATAGCTTATAGCTGTTAGGTGTTAGCTTTTAGGGACGGTTGCTTAACCTATCAGCTAATAGCGACAAGCTCACAGCTACTGACCTTTTACCATCGTGATCACTTCCTGATCGGTGGCGGTTGGCGAAACCAGGAAACTCGGGAGCCTGAGCAGTTGCTCGCGCTGGAATGTGCGATCCGGGGCAACCCCCACCCCGAGCAGATACCCGGCCTGTGCGGCGTACTGGGCCACCCGCTCGTTCACCCCGCCCTCGGGGTACCCGACGATGCGCACCTGTCCGTGCGTGTAGTCCTCGAGAAGCTTGCGGCTCTGCGCGAGCTCCAGCTCCACCTGCGCATTGGTCAGCGACCGCAGGTCATCCCCCGTGTGCCCGCCCGACTCGATATCAAACCCGTTGGCGAGGAGGGTTAAGAGTGTCTTTTCGGTGATCCCCGAGAGCCCCAGCTCCTTCGTGGGAATGAAGAGCGTGGCCTTCACGCCCGCCGCTGTGAGCGCATCCGAAGCCGTGCGCACGTTCTGCGCGGTCAAATCCGACACTGCGATGACGACGGCCTTGGGCGGCAGGCGAATATCCTTCTCCTGCTGCTTCAAGAGCAAATCAGCGAACTGATCCATGGTGAGGAACGACACGCCTTCCGCCTTGAGCTTGGGCAGATGCCGGATGAGCGCGTCGAGCGAACCCTGCTGCGAAAGACGGTAGTGCAAAATCGGCAGCGTAAACGTGTTCTGCCGCACGAGGAAATTCGGCAGGAACGGTGAGAGGTACTGCATGGCCACATAGCCCTCCTTGCCCTGGAACGAAATGCGCGCCCAGTTATCGTCGTGACTCACGGGTTTGACGAAGGCCTGCCCCGGCAATTCGCCCAGCTTCTCGCTGTCGCTGTCCGCTCCCTTGCGGACGTTCACGAAGCCGAAGTTCACGTAGTACTGACCGGCAAACGCCTCCTTCTCCTTTTTCAGCTGCTCCTCCGACACGATCTTGGCGATGTAGCGCTGGGAGAGGTAACCCTCGCGATTGTCCGTCATCCGCACCTTCGCCCATGCTGCGTCCACGAATTCCAGCACGGTCACGGAATCGCCCCTGACCAGCCGGGCCAGCTGCGACGACGTCACGTTGGAAGAGGACCGCACGTTCAGAAATTCATTGGTGACCTGGTAGCTGTCCTTGCTCGCTATCCCCGGCCCCGCCCGCACTGCGTCATACGTCTTCATGAGCGAGAGATCGAGTACCGGCGGTTCTGTGGGGAGTTTCTGCCCTGTCGTCAGATCCATCACGGCCCCCGATGCCGCCTCCGACGTCACCTCTGTCCCCGATCCCGCCATGTCGGCCTGCTTGGCCAGATCCCTAAACCGGGCCAGATCCTCGGCGGTGAAAGAGAATTCCTCTTCATTCCCCGGCGTTGAGGCCGATCCACATCCCGCAAACAGAATGCCGAACGAGGCAATCAGGAGGAACGCGATGAAGGAACGGGTGGTGACGGCAGCCATAGAACGACGGGGGGGCTGATAATACCGGGACATGGGATGGAGGGGAATAGGGGGTAGGGCGTAGGGAGTAGGGAGTAGGGAGACGATCGAGGAGCACCCCTTCGCGGGTGCGGCGGAAAAGGAGTTACATGCGTTCGGGAACGCGCAGCGTGAGGAGTTCGGCCCCGGTCTTCAGCACCCGGGCAGCGAGGGATGTCAGCGAGAGCCGCAATGTCCTCTGCCGCTCCTCGGCCTTGAGGATCGGCTCAGAGTTATAGAAGGAATTGAATTCCTGGCAGAGCGCATAGAGATAATTCGCCAGCGTGTGCGGCATGCGTTGCGCACGGGCATCCTCCAGCACGGCCGGGAACGTAAGGAGTGTCCCGATGAGGGAACGTTCGCGGTCCGTCAGGGCTTGCGACTTTTGAGGGAGCGCAAAATCGTTCGTCTCCGCCTTGCGCAACACCGAGCAGGCTCGTGCATGCGTGTACTGCAGGTACGGAGCGCTGTTGCCATCGAGCGAGAGGACTTTCTCCCAGTCGAAGATCAGATCCATCTTGCGGTTCTGGCTCAGGATGCCGTACACCAGCGCCCCCGTTCCCATCATTTCGGCGAGAGATGCTTCGTCATCGGTCTGGATGGAATCGCGGTGTGCGGTAATCGCCTCCTGGGCGCGCGAAACGGCCTCGTCGAGCACGTGCTCCAGCTTGAGGACGGTTCCCTTGCGCGTGCTCATGGCCTGATCGGCAAACCGCATGCGTCCGAAGACCACGTGCTCCAATAGCGGGAGCTTCCAGTCGAGGCGGCTGACCGTCTTGAACAGCTGCTGGAAGTAGAGCTGCTGCGCCACGTCGACCACGTACAGGATCGCCTGGGGATGGAAGGTATCGATGCGGTAGCGGATCTGCGCCAGGTCGCGCGTGGCGTAGAGCGTGGCGCCGTCGCCTTTCTGCACGAGGAACGGCGGCAGCTTCTCCTCATCCTTGAACGTTACGATGAGTGAGCCCTCCTCCCCCTCTACGAACACTTTTTTCTTCCTCCCCTCTTCCAGGATCGGCTGCATCTTGTCTTCGTAGAAGCTCTCGCCGATATCAGTATCGAAGCGAACATGAAGCCGCTCGTAGATCGCTGCGAGCGACGCCTTGGTCACCTTCACCACGCCCTCCCAGAAGGAACGGAGGTTCTTGTCACCCTGCTCCAGCTTCAGAAACGCCGCACGCGCAGCATCATCCAGAGTCTTGTCCTTCTCCGCCTCTGCATGAAAACGCACGTACAGCTCCAAAAGCTCGTCCAAGGAGTACTCAGAAACGGGCTTGCCCTTGCCCCACTTCTCCCATGCGACGGCAAGTTTGCCGAACTGTGTGCCCCAGTCACCAATGTAATTCCATCCGACCACCTCGTACCCGAGATGCCGGTGCAGGTTACAGAGACACTGCCCGACGACAGTCGAGAGAATATGGTGCACGCCAAGCGGTTTCGCGATGTTCGGCTGTGAGTAATCGATGATCACAGGCCCCTTACCCTTGCTGGCCGGTCTGGGAGAACACGCCTCCTCCGTGATCGATAATTCCCGGATGAGCGCCTCCGGCGTGAGCCATACGTTCACGTAGCCCGCCCCCGCCACCTCCGCCTTTTCGACACCCGGGCTCTTCTGCAAAGCATCGCAGAGAACCTGCGCCACCTCCTGCGGCTTCTTTTTGAGGTTTTTGGCTAACTTAAGAGCAATGGTCGTGGCCGCGTCGCCTTGCGCTTTTTCCTGCGGCCGCCTCCACTCTACGACGAGATCCCGAAGGGAATACTTGTCTTGAAGCGTAATTCTGGCCTTTTCTGCTAACTCCTCGAACATGGATGAAAAACAATGTGATGAACAAAAGTTATGATCAGGAATCGACGCAAATGTACCACCAAAAGCCTCATATGCGAGTTGAAAACAAAATTTGATCTTGCATACAAAAAATCTTCATGTTTTGAACACAAAATGTATGCGAAACGACGATTTTCCACTCATGGAAAATTTCTGTGTTCGCTGATGGGGAAATTGAGCTCGGTTGTGCTGAGGAATACTGAAGGACTACAATGCAAATCCGTGAAGAAAGGGATTGTTCTCCTGGCTCTGGCAAGTGCTCTCCTGTGCGGCTGTGCCTCTTCTGCCGTTCAAACTCCGACCCCGCCGGTCAGCGGAGGAAAGAGCGCCACTGTCGTGCTGGATACCCTCGTGAAAAACCCCGGCAAGCCGCGTCCGAGCGGCACACTGGGTATTTTTGCGTCTCTCTACCTTGCAGAGCACCTCTTCCTGTCCACGCAGAGCGCCATGCAGGGGGTGCAAGAGACACTGCACATCATTCGCTCGCAAGAGCAGCCGCTGGGTGATGAGACATTCACCCTGCTCCAGACGCTTGGCGATGCCCTGGCCGTCAACGTCGTCGATCTGTTGAACCGGAGCGATAACCGTCTGGAAACACTGGATCGTTACGTGGCGGCTCTGACCAGCACCGTAGAGAACGGCAGACAGCGTAGCGGAGAATTGAAAGCGTCACTCGAGACCCTTGCCGCGGAGAAAAAGAGTCAGCGGACGCTGGTCAACGAAATCACCAAAGCCCAGAAAGCCGCCGTAAAAGCCAAAGACTTCGCCACAGCGGGAGCCAAGCAGGAGGAACTGGTGAAGGCGCAGGCCGACCTCTCGGAAACGACACTGAAAGAAAGCCAGACGAAGTCCTCGCAGAAGCAGCTGACGGATTCCCTGACGCTTGCGGAAAAGCGGCTTTCTGCCATTGAGAAGAACCGGGAAATACTGCTCGCCGGGCTCCAAATCACGGATACGCAGGGCCTGACAGAACTGGGAGTACTGCGGGAGACCCCGAAGTAGGGCTCAGAAACCGGCCAAAGGTCTGGATTGCCTCAAAAGGCGAATTTTGCTATAATTTAAGGATTTCGTATGCCCTCTCAGACCACCCCTTCGAAACCGGCTCATATCAACCTCCTGCTCCTGGCGATTGATGAACTCCTTGGCATCCAGAGGGCTGCCGAGGACGCCATGGCGAATGCCAGGGACAGTGAGCGGGAATTCACCGCCGATGAGCGCGTCGCCCTGCAACGTTACGAAGAGGGCCTGCAGAAAACTCTCGACATCATCGCACCGGCCGGCATGGAGGTGAAACGCGATGAGGTGATCCTGAATGACCTCCACTCCCGCACACTCTTCGTCTACAACTGGCCCAACTACGCCTTCCCCAACTGGCTGTCGGAGACGCTCAATTTCGACGCACAGCTCGAAATCTCGCACTACATCTACCCCGCGAGCAACAAGGCCATCATGAAAATGCTCCGGAAAAAAGTGGCCGAAATGCGCTCTTCTATCCGCATGCTGGAACAGCGGGGCATCGTGCGCGATCCCGCTCTCGAAGCGGCGCTGCAGGACGCCGAGGAGCTCCGAGACCTGCTGGCGCGCGGTCGGGAAAAGCTCTTTCAGTTCGGCATGTACATCACGATCTACGCGGAGGATACGGTGCGACTCAAGAAGCTGCAGACGGACCTGGAGTCCATCCTGGGTGGCAAGCTGATGCTCACGAAGCCGGCCATGTTCCAGATGGAACACGGCTGGATCTCGACCCTGCCGCTCTGCTTGGACGAGCTCGGAATCAACCGCAACATGAATACGTCTCCGATCGCGACGAGCTTCCCCTTCTCGAGCCCCGATCTCACGGATGATCACGGCATTCTGTACGGCATCAACCGCCACAACGATTCACTGGTGATCTTTGACCGCTTCGACCTCCCCAACGCGAATGCGACCGTCTTCGCCACCTCCGGCGCGGGAAAATCCTTCACGGTGAAACTGGAGATCCTGCGCTCGCTCATGTTCGGCACCGACGTGTTCGTGCTCGATCCGGAAAATGAGTACGTGGAACTGTGCAAGACCGTTGGCGGAACGTTCATCCCGCTCTCGCTGCAGTCGAGCTTCCGCATCAACCCCTTCGACCTGCCGAAGTCCGTGCGCGGGGACGAGGCGCAGACCGGCGAGACGCTGCGCTCCGCGGCCATCACGCTCCACGGACTCTTCAAGCTCATGCTCGGCACGCTCACACCCGCCGAGGACGGCGTGCTCGACAAAGCGATCCTCGACACCTACGCACTCAAGGGCATCACCCTCACGACACCCGACCCGTCCAAGACCACGCCACCGACACTCGGCGACCTCGTGGATGTGCTCAAGACCACCGAGGGCGGCGAGCACATGGCCCAGACGCTCAAGAAGTACACGGAAGGCAGCTTCGCCGGACTCTTCGACCAGCCGACGAACGTGGAGCTGAACAATACGATGATCGTCTTCCAGATCCGCGACCTGGAGGAGCAATTGCGCCCGATCGCGATGTACGTCGTCTTAAACTTCCTGTGGAACCGCATTCGCGCCGACTTCAAGAAGCGCTTCCTCGTCATCGACGAGGCATGGAACCTGATGCAGCACGAAGATTCCGCACGTTTCCTCTACGGACTCATCAAGCGCGCCCGCAAGTACTGGCTGGGCGTCACCACGATCACGCAGGATATCGAAGACTTCGTGAATTCCCCCTACGGCAAACCCATTATCACGAATGCCTCCCTCCAGATCCTGCTCAAGCAGTCCGCCACGGCCGTGGATAACCTGCAGAAACTGTTCTACCTGACGGACGGCGAGAAGTACCTGCTGCTCAACTCCGACGTGGGACAGGGGCTCTTCTTCGCCGGCAACAAGCACGTGGCGATTCAGGTCGTCGCGAGTCCGAAGGAGCAATCCATCATCACCACGAAACCGGAAGAAGTGGCCGCCATGCTCAACTACAAGCGCGAAGAAAAGAATCGTACACAGAAGCCTCTCATCCCGGACGTCCTCCCGACGATGCCGACAACGGAAGGCACCATCGATATTTCGACACCGGCGCCTGCGGAGTCCGCAGCCAAAGAAGCACCAGAATTTGCGCCAACGGAAACAGATGCTACGCCTCCTCTGCCTGAGGAAGAGAAGCCGGAACCTCCGGCTGCACCACCGTCCAGCGCACCTCAGGCTTGAGCGCGCCCTGAACCGAGAACCCCGCCGCCCGACGGTGCCCGCCCCCGCTGAACGTGCCCGCCATCGCCGAAACGTCCACGTCATCCCGCAGTGTGCGCAGGGAACCTTTCACCGCGCCACCGCGCTCCGAGAGGACCATCGAGAACCGCATGCCGGGCACGGCGTTCACGTAGTCGATCGCGCCCGTGAGCTCGGAGTAACCGGCACCCGTGGCGCGGAAATCCGATTCGCGGACGGCCGAGATCGCCCCGCCCTCCTCGGTGATCTGGATATTTTCGAGCACCCGCCCCCAGAGCTTGAGCGTCGAAACCTGCGCCGTGCGGAACACCGCCTGCACGATCTCCTGCCGCCGTGCCCCGGCGCGGAGCAGGCGGGCGACCGTGCGGTACACCGTGGACGTGGTATTGCTGTGCAGGAGCCCGCCCGTGTCCGTGTAGACGCCCGTGAGCAGACACGTGGCGATATCGGGCGTGAGCGCCCACGAAAGCATATCGGCGACACCCACCACGATCTCGCAGGACGAAGCGGCCGAAGGATCCACGAGGTGCACCGTCCCGAAACGGGAGTTATCCGGATGATGGTCGATGACCACGGAAGGAATGCTGCCGTCGAACAGCTGCGGATGAGAAATATGCATGTCGGTGAGCTTGGGTTCGGCGCAATCGAAGAACACGACCCGATCCCCCTCCTGTAGCACGGGCGCACCCTGCACACGAACGGCCCCGGGCAGGAATTGCAATCCGGCAGGAACACCATCGATACAGTGGAACGAGACGGGAATCTGCGGCCACAGGGATTCGAAGAGCATGCCTCCCCCCAAGAGCGCCCCCGCCGCATCCCCATCGGGATTGCGATGACAGATGCAGACGATCCTCCCTGCCTGAGACAGGAGGGAACGCATCTGCTCGGCGTCCTTGCGGAGGATCGACATAAAGGAGCGGAGTGTATCGCTTCGCATGATCCCGGCAACGCGCTTTCAGTTGCGTGAAAAATGCGAGTGTCACCTGACACACGTTTGTTGATTCGTTTCAACGTGTCTACGAGCCCTCCAGCAACCGATCGATCCTCGCACCCCGTTCCGAGCGCGGGTCAATGCGAAAGCGGATCTTGGGGACGCGATGGATCTGGAGTGTGCGTCCGAGAGCCGTGTGAAGATCCTTGAGTCTCGAGGTGAGGAAAGCAACGGCCTGATCGGGCGAAGCCAGCGCGCTGATGAGACAGGTCGCATACGACAGATCGGCCGAAACCTCGACTTCGGTGAGCGAGACCATGCCGCAGGCATGCGGGCACTCCCGCAGGAGCGGTGCGACGACTTCGCGGACCACGGAGCCGATCATGGCGGGACGGCGGGAAGACATAGTCGGGAGACACTGATGATAAATCGCCAATCGCAAATCCCCAAGTGATAAATGCACGCAATTTGCGATTTCCCGATTTGAAGAATTGCGATTTGAAACAAACAAATCGCAAATCGCAAAATACCCAAATCGCAAATCGTCCTTTGCCCCCTGTCCTGCGTCCTCATCCCTATCCTGTACACTACCTCCAATGTCTCCCCTCTCGATCGCCTTCTGCGGCACGCCGGAATTCGCTGTGCCATCCCTCCAGGCTCTTCTGGAGCGGCCTGAGGACTTTCGGGTGAGCCTCGTCATCACGCAATTGGACCAGCCCGTGGGGCGCAAGCAGGTGCTCACGCCACCGCCCGTCAAAGTCTTTGCCGAAGCGCA
The DNA here is from genome assembly GCA_030647195.1 of Candidatus Peribacter sp. Taxonomy (GTDB): domain Bacteria; phylum Patescibacteriota; class Gracilibacteria; order Peribacterales; family Peribacteraceae; genus Peribacter. Next base: position 24,445 of record JAUSKD010000011.1, read on the forward strand.
CCGCCTGCCACTCATCCAACCCGAGAACATCAACGATGAAGTCACAAGCTCACAGCTAAAAGCTATCAGCTGTGATGTCCTCGTCACGGTCGCCTACGGCCAGATTTTCTCCCCTGCCCTGCTCCTGCTCCCGCGGCTCGGTGCCGTGAACGTACACCCATCACTCCTGCCACGCTGGCGGGGAGCCTCTCCCATTCAACACGCGATCCTGTCGGGCGACGGTGAAACCGGAGTGACCGTGCAAAGGATGGCGGAGGCACTCGATGCCGGCCCCGTTCTCGCACAGGAACGCATGACACTCTCGCCGGAAGAAACGTTCGAACACCTGAGTCAAACCCTCGCAGATATGGGGGCCGCGCTCCTGTCCGCAACACTCGTCAAACCCTTCTCGCCGACGGTACAGGATGAAACGAAGATCACCCTCTGCCGCAAGCTCTCGCGCAAAGACGGCGAGGTGAATCCGTCCGAGATGACCGCGGAGGAAATCCACCGCCGCGTGCGCGCCTTAACTCCCTGGCCGGGCGTCACGGCACCATTCGGCGGCTCACGCGTGAAAATCCTGGCAACTTCCCTCGTGGCCGAGCCCGAAGCGCTGGAGGTTCCCTGCAAGGATGGCCGCACGCTCTACGTGCTGAGCGTCCAGACACCCGGTCGCAAACCCATGAGCGGCAAGGCGTGGTTGCGGGGACATGCGAAATGAGGGCAGAAAAGTGAGGGAAAGTGAGAAAAGGCAGGAAGGTGAACGTGAGAGTCCCTTTCTGCCCTTTCTTTCCTTTCTTTCCTTCCTGTCTTCAGAGTTTCGTTTTCATTTCCTGCAGCGCCGCTATGATCGGATCCAGATCCTCGGAATCGAACATGATCGTGGTCTTGCGGCCGCCGCGGCTCTTTTCTGAAATTTTCAGGAACTTGCCGTTCCCCGACTGCTTTAAGTCGATGTAGAACGTGCGCTGGCGCGCGTGGATCGTGACGGAGTGGATCTCGTCGGCATACTGCCGTCCACCGCCGCCTCCACCGCCTCCGAATGCGGGAGCACCCTGCGGTGCGCCGCCCGTGAGTTCCGCCATGGGATCGAACATAGAAATAAGGGGAAAAGATGTAAGAACCACACTCCCTCTCCGCCCCGCATTATTGCTCGCAAGAGTGCGGGGGTCCGGACCGATGGACGTTTCGTATTCCCTACTCCGTCACACCTTTCTTTTAGGAAAGTGGCGCAAAGAGGATACGCGGCTCCCCTACTTTTTTCCAGTCTTTTTGCCCTCCCCATTTCTTCATGGCAGGAGTGATGACGAAGTCCTTTTCGAGCATCTTTTCGGCATAGGGAACCCCCAACTGACGCGAAATCTCCTGTGCGGTTTGCGGGATGAAGGGCAAAAGTAGCAGCGAGAGATGACGCAACCGTTCGGCAAGATTGGAGAGTTCCGCTTTCTTCTCATCTGCGGGGAGCGCCCACACCTTGCGCGCATCAATGTACTCGTTCGCACCAACTGCGATTTTCAGTGCTTCCTGCACCGCATCCGCAAGCCGAAAATCATTCATTGCGCCCTCGTACGTTTGCCACACGTTGCCTACAGAATCCTTTCCGCAATCCACCAGAGTCCCGTCTTCTTTTTTGAGGAGGACGAGGACACGATTGAGAAGATTGCCGATCTTGTTTCTCAGTGCCGCGTCGTACAGCTCTTCGATCCTCTTCCACGAGAAATCCCCGTCATTGCCCACCGGTACCTCGTGCGAAAGATAGAACCGCAGCGGGTCGGCATTGCCGTTGAATTTCTGCAGTACCTCATCCGGCATCACGACGTTGCCGATACTCTTGCTCATCTTCTGGCCCTCGCTCGTGAGGAAGCCGTGGATGAGCAGGCGGTCGGGCGTGCGCACACCCGCATGTTTGAGCATCGCCGGCCAGATCAATGCGTGGAACCGCGCGATATCCTTGCCGATCACGTGCGTGACGGTGGCCTCGTCCCACCACTGGCGCTCCTCGTTCTTCGTGAAAAACCCGAGTCCCGAGATGTAGTTGGTGAGCGCGTCGCACCACACGTACATCACATGCTCCGGTTCGTCGGGCACGGGAATGCCCCAGCTCAGGCTCGACTTCGGACGCGAGAAGGACACATCCTCCAGTCCCGATTCGATGAGCGAGAGTGTCTCCTGCGCGCGCACGCCGGGAACGATGTGGTATCCGCCCTTCTTCGTCAGCAGATCCTTGAGCCACTTGGTCTCTTTGCCAAGGAGGAAAAAATAGTTCTCTTCACTCACCTTCTCGGGCACGGCGTTATGGATTTGGCACTTGCCGTCCACGAGGTCACGTGTCGTCATGAAACGCTCGCAGCCCGCACAGTAGAGACCGGTATAGGTGCGCTTCTCGAGCACCTTCTCCGCAATCAGCTTCTTCCAGAGAGCCTGCACCGTGGGCCAGTGCCTCTTCTGGTCCGTCGTGCGGATGAAGACATCGGAAGAAATCTGCAACCTCTGATACAGGTCGATGTAGAGCGGGACATTCCGGTCCACGAGCGCCTGCGGGGTGATGCCCTCGTCTTTCGCCTTGCGCTCGATCTTCACGCCGTGCTCATCGGTGCCGATCTGAAAGCGCACGCTGTCGCCCCGAAGCCGGAACCACCGTGCGACGACATCAGCCAGCACCTTCTCCATCACATGACCCATGTGCGGAGCCGCATTCGGATAGTCGATCGCCGTCGTAATGTACTGGCGCGCCATAGAACGCGCACAGCGTAGCACCAATCTTCGACTTTGCTGAAGGACTAAATCGCAAATCGAAAATCCCCAAATCGCAAATTCCTCCCCTCCTCTTACATTCCTCACCTTTCTCACCTTCCTTACTTTCCTTACCTTCCACGCCTTCTTCATCCCCCAGTCACTCCGATGATGAGCTGCCCCACGTACGTGATGACCGACCATCCCATGATCGCGAGGACGAGTCCCCCGAGGGCATACTCGATGATCTTCTTCGCTTCATCCTTGGCGGCCTCGCCGCCGGTCACCAGCTTCACCGACGCGTAGAGCACCGCCAGCACGGCCCCGCCGCCGACCAACTGGAAGATGAATGTAGCCGTGCGGCCGGCCAGATCCATGAGGAATGTCTGCCCTCCCCCACACGCCCCGAACGTACTGCAGTACGCTCCCCACACGCCGAGATCGGCTGCAAGCGCCGGCTGAGAGAAGAGGCCGAGGAGGATTTCGAAGAGGTGCGTCACAGGCCCAGATTGAGAACGGCATGCACGATGGCATTGGCGGCATTGATGGTGAGCGTGCCGATGATCGCCCAGAGGATCGCATTCACCGCCTTCTGATAGGATTCCGCTTTACCCCACGCGATGACGAGCCGGATCGCCGAGTAGATGACAATGCCCATGAATGCCACGTTGAGAAGCGACAGGATGGCGCTCACGACCACGGCCATGAAATCCAGGTGCGGTGTTGCGGCCGAGGCAAGCGGAGCAGCCCGTGTTTGCACAAAGGTGACAATGGCCTGCGAGGCGAGTGCGAGCATGAATCCGCCGAGGGCATAGAGCAGCGTTGTTTTTCCCTTGGTGCCTGCGCCCTCGTCACCCATGCTCAAAATCATCTGCATGCCGCCGATGATCACGAAGATCACGGCCCCGCCACCGGCGAACCCGACCAGCAGCGATCCGATCACCGGGATGAAAGGAAGGGCCATGTTCACGGGCGCGCATCCTCCCGGTACTCCCACGCAGGGATCCTGTGCGGGCGGAGCCGCCAGCGCCGTCGTGACGAGGAACGAGAACAGCCGCGACAGGAACAGAGAGAAGGTCATTTGAAGAACATGGAATTGAGCGTGCGCAGAATGAATCCGGCAAAGAGCAGAATGGCGATGCCGGTGATCGCCCACCGCATGTGGCCGATGCCCTTCGACCTCAAGCCGCTATCCGCTCCCGACAGCATGATCATGAATCCGCCCAAGAGCACCCACAGCACGCAGAGACCCATGGCCACGTAGATCAGCCACGCAGCCGCATCGTTGAAGTACGAGAGAAACGTGCCGAAGCCCGAAGTTACCGCGATGTTCGTCTGGTTCCCGAGCGGCGCGAGCAGGTCGATGCCCCCCTGATTCCGTTGCGGAAGCGCATTCTGCGAAAACACCGAAAGAGGCGTTGCAAAGGCGGCAACGATGAGGATTCCCGAAAGAAAGGTTTCGCGCAGACGCATCAGGAAATTATAGCATATTTGCCCCTCGTGAGCGAGTCCCGATAAGGGCTGAGAAACGGGCTGCCTGCTTGCGCTTCGGCGCTTGCGTCCGTAGGATTTCACCCGCGCGGATGTAGCTCAGTTGGCTAGAGCGTCGCCTTGCCAAGGCGAAGGTCGCGGGTTCGAACCCCGTCATCCGCTCCATTTTGGAGTGTGACTAACTGTGGAGCGGGATACGAGAATCGAACTCGCGTCTCAAGCTTGGGAAGCTTGCATACTACCACTGTACTAATCCCGCACAGGACATGCGCATAGTAAACGGCTTTCTAGTACATGCAAAGGCTCCGAAAGCTTGCATGCTACCACTGCCTGCCCGTCCGAAGTTCTGAGTGAAACGAAGAACGAAGGCGGGTACTAATCCCGCACAGGACATGGCGAAGAATACACAATAAAACACCGACGATCTACGGGTGGAGTGGGATATACTGGGGGAACCATGCGATGGTTCCATTCCGACAATCACCGCTTTCTCTGGAAGGACCGCAGGTTCCTCCTCTCGGTTCTGATCGGCCTTGGCATCCTGATCATCGGGCTGGAATGCTCGGAACTCGCGCGACATCACCTCCAGAACGCGCTGCGCGGCGAATGGGAACCCGATCTCCTGCTGGATCACCTTCCCGTCATGGAACTGGCATATTTTCTCGCATGGGGGATGGAACTCCTGTTGGGCTTTCTCTTCGTCATCATGTTCCTCTATCCCGAGTACCTGCCCTTCTCGCTCAAGACCATCGGGCTCCTGTACCTCATACGATCGTTCTTCATCATTTTAACACCGCTCGGAACGCGTCCCGACCAGGTGCTCGCCCCCAAGGAAGAACTCTTCTACAACCTCGCCTACGGCAGCAACGAATTCTTCTTCTCGGGCCATGTGTCGTTTCCCTTCATGCTCGCACTCATCTTCTGGCACAGGCCGCTGATCCGTTACGTTCTGCTCGTATCGACAGTCCTCTTCGCCGTTGCTGTGCTCCTCGCGCACACGCACTACTCCATCGATGTCTTCGCGGTTTTTTTCATGGTGCCCACGATCTTCGGCTTGAGCCGGTTCCTCTTCAAACGAGACGTGCTCTACACGCATGAGCAGTACACCAATGCGGAGGCAAAATACATTCCGCCCATGGTATGAAGAGCATCAGCGCTATCATCCCCGCGCATAACGAAGAGAAGTACCTGGCAGACTGTCTCAGAAGTCTCGTCGCGCACCGGCCACCCAATCTGTGCGAGATCATCGTCGTGGATAACGCCAGCACGGATGCAACAGCGAAGATTGCGGCCGGTTTTCAGGGCGTGAAAGTCATTTCGGAACTGAAGAAAGGACTCACGCATGCGCGCCAGCGGGGCCTCACGGAGGCACGCGGAGAGCTGCTGGCCTACGTCGATGCCGACACGCGCATTCACGCGTCATGGTTTCAACAGATCAATGAGCATTTTTCCGCCCATCCTTCGCACGCCGCGCTGAGCGGACCGTACGCCTACTACGACCTGCCGCGCTGGCAGAGACTGCTGGTGAACGTGTACTGGCGTCTTGCCGCACCGACCTCTCTGATCACCGGCTACATGATCGTGGGCGGGAATTTCGTCGCGCGAAAAGATGCGCTGATCGCTATCGGCGGCTTCGATACGACCATCGCCTTCTTCGGTGAGGATACGAATATCGCCCGGCGTCTGAAAAAGAGCGGCCCCGTGCGGTTCAAGAGAAAATTTTTCATCTACTCCTCCGGCCGCCGCTTGGCCGGGGAGGGCATCCTGTTAACCGCCAGAACGTACGTCATGAATTTTCTTTCAGAAGTCCTGTGGCATCGGCCCTTCACGAAAAAGTACACCGATGTCCGCTAACCCGTTCCCCTCCCCATGATCAGCGCCTCTCCCGTCGCACTCCTGCTGGCCTACCGGTACTGGATTCTCTTTCCTCTCGCGCTCGTCGAGGGACCCGTCGTCAGCATCATCGCAGGATTGCTCGTTGCGCGCGGCACATTCGCGCTCATCCCCGCGTACACCATCATCTTCCTCGGCGACGCCATTCCAGACGCTCTGTACTACATGTTCGGCCGGCTGAGCCACCGGGGGAATTTCCTCAAGCGCCACGGACACCGTTTCGGCATCACGGAACACCGACTCGCCGCCATGGAGCACCTGTGGCAGCACCACACCGTAAAATCCGTGATGCTCTCGAAGTGGGCCTACGGCTTGAGCACCGTGTTGCTCATCAGCGCCGGCCTCGTGCGTCTGCCCTCCCGAAAGTACTTCTCCTATGTGGTGCCTCTCGCCATGGCACAGAGCGCAGTGATGCTCACCATCGGCTACTACTTCGGCTCTTCCTATCAAATCATCGGCAGATACATCGAAGGAGCGGGTTGGATTGTCACCGCGGGAGTCGTGATATTCCTGGTCATCTATTTCTTCGCTACGCGGTACGCCAGGCGCATCTTCCTGCAGGAAACCAAATAACCATGCGCATCGCCTTCTTCTCCGATTTCTCTCTGGCACAAGTGACGGGCATCAGCGATGTGATCCGGACGCTGATGGAGGGACTCAAGTCACGCGGGCATGACGTATGCCTCTTCGCACCCTCCGAACGCGCGGGCACCCCGGACACTGAAACCCTCGAACACGTTTCGCTGCCCAGCATCGGCGCACCCGGAGCGCCGACCTTCCGCTTTCCCCTGCCGTTCGGCGTTCCCCAGCAACTTCGCGACTTCCGTCCCGATCTGCTCCACACGCACACATTCGGATCCGTCGGGTTTCGTGCGGTGTGGTCTGCCAGACGCCTGCATGTGCCGCTGGTGGGCACCGAACACACGCTCCCCGCGGAGTACGCGCACTACTTCCACCTTGATTACGGATGGGCACGGAAAGCCCTGAAACGCTTCGCCGCGCGCTACTACCAGAAATGCGATGTCGTCACCGCCCCGTCGCGCGCGGTTGCCGATGAGCTGAAGAACGACGGAGTGACGAAAGAAATCCGCGTGATCGGGAATCCCCTTGAAACCACACTCTTCCGTCCCCTGCCGGACAAGCCTAACCTGAAGAAGCAGTGGGGCATTGCGAAAACCGCAATCCTCAGCTTCGGCCGGCTCGCAAAAGAGAAGAACATCGGGGAACTGCTCGAGGCCTTCGCACTGCTTCGGAAGAACGGGACGGATGCCGAGCTCGTGATCGTCGGATCGGGCCCGGAGGAGGCACGGCTCCGCGCACAGGTGGATGCACTCGGGATCGGCGACGCGACGCGGTTTCTGGGGATGCATCGCGGCGAGGAGCTGGTGCGGGCAATCAACGCCACCGATGTCTTTGCGATTACCAGCCGGTCCGAGAACCAGTCGATGACGACGCTGCAGGCGATGGCCTGCGGGCTGCCGGTTATCGGAGTCAACCGCGGCGGTCTGCCGGAGTACATCCGCAATGGCGAGAATGGCTTCATCGTCGAGAACGGCGATATCGCTGCTCTGGCAGGACGCATGAGTGAACTTCTTGCGAATGCCGACAAAAGAAAAATCCTCGGTGAGCGCGGCCGCCAAATCGCCGCCGAGCACGCGCCGCAGCGCATCGTCGAGCGGATGGAAGAGCTGTATGCCGCGCTCCTGAAACCCATGCCACGATAAAAGATCGTGGGGGAGCACGATCTAGAAGCCTTGCGACTTCCGTTTTTCTATGACCACGGAGTCCGAAGACTCCATTGAGAACTGACTAGACCTGCGCGCCGGTATTCGCTGCGGCATCCGGCTCGCCCGACGCCTCCGGCGGAGTCTCGGCAGGAGCATCCGTCGACGACGGGGGCGGTTCCACGGCATCGCCGACGGGGGCCGGGGCTTCCGGCTGCGCTGCGGGCTGCTTGGCAGCCTGCTTCGCCGCCTTCTTGCGCTCGCGCCCGGCACGCGCCGCCTCGGACCGGATATCAGCTTCGACCATCCGATTGAAGCGCTGCTTGCTGACGACGACCGGCGGTTCGGCGCAGATGTGCCACTCCACCTTGCGCGGAATCAGGACGGACACCGCGATCCACTGGTCGTGCCTGACCGCATTGACAACCACATGGCTGCGCGTCGCGTTGCCGTGCACTTCGTACACCACTTGCGATCCCTTGGGAAACGTGATGTTGAGGAACTCGGGCTTCTGGATCACCATCGCGTCAATACCCTTACCCACATTGGCCCGGGTAGGCAGATTCCGGCCCGGACTCCAAACAACAAGCTCGACCTCTCCCTCGGGATTGGCCCACACGCGAACGTGGGCCTTATCCAGGAAACGAGCACGGTGAGAGGCTGCGGCAGATCGGGCAGCCAAACCCAGAACGCTATCGAACAGACGACCGATTGTGCTGAACATGACGATCTCCTTCTCGTACTCGTGGTAGTAAAAAACTGTGCTCCCCCACTGTATCCTCATTCTCGGCTCGTACTTCCCCTACGATCCAAATGAGAACAAGCAGGTTCGTGAGCCCTCTAAAAATGAGGGTAAGTGGGGGCAAAAATGTGAATGAACGGTGACGGGTATTTAAATAGTTTTTTCATGAAATGTCAATGCTCCACCGGGATTTGCCTCTCTGCTCAGACAAATGAAATATCCAACATGTATGAGCAATGGCAGCGCCACGTGAGCCAAGCTTTTACGTGGCAGGGACGAAAGCGACTGCGGAAAGTC
>JAUSKD010000005.1 GCA_030647195.1 Candidatus Peribacter sp.
GGTGACGTGACGGTTGGGGCGCGATTTCTGCAGTATGGCGCCCTCTGGGAAGAGGTTCCCGATCCCTCGGCCCCGCGCCATCCGACCCTGTTCCCCATCGATTCCCGCAACGGGATCCCCTCCATGCAACACGGCCCCGTGTGGTCGCTCATGGGCGGCGGAGTAAGCAGTCTCTGGCAGGGGCGCACGGAGGCGGACGTGTACTTCGCCCTGCGCCTGCTCTCGGTTATGTTCGGAACGGCCATGATCGTGATGTTCTGGGTTGTGGCCCGTTCCCTGATGAACAGGGAAAGCGCACTCGTGGGTGCCCTCTGGGTGAGCGTGTCGTATCTGCTCATCGACTTTTCCGGCAATGGAGCATTCTATGTGTTCCAGGCCACGCTCTACCTGCTGTGGATCCTGATTGCGCTCCGCACACCATCGTGGAAACGGTCGGCTGCCCTCGGTGCCCTCACGGGATTCACCTACATCATGAACTACCAAGCCATCATCCTGCTGCCCACGGCAATCCTCCTCGAGCTCTTTCAGAGTAAACTCACGCGCAAATGCCTGCTCAATATCGTCGTCGTGACGCTCTTGGCGGGCTTGTTCGCTTCTCCATGGCTCATACGAAATTTTGTGCTCGTGGGGGATCCCTTCGGCCACCACCTCGTGAATTCGAACTATATTTTCTCGAAATCCGGCATCCGTGCCACCGTGGTGGACTTTGTCTATCAATTTCCGGGCAAGTGGGAACAACTCACGGTCATCCTCGGCATGGTCCTGACTTCCTGGCTCCCCAATAATTCCTTCTACGTCGCGCGCAAGCTCTTCGTTTTGGCTCCCATCGCGTTCATCTTCTTCAGTTACGGACTCATCGAACAGGTGCTTTCGGCGGAGCGCCGGCGCCGAATGCTCCCGGTCCTGCTGCTCTTCGCCATGCACTTTCTCATTTCGGCCAGCTGGCCCATCACCAAGTTCCGCTTCTTTGTCCCGCTCCTGCCCTTGGTCTTCCTGCTCTCGCTCGACGCCATCCAGTGTTTCGTAAAAAACCGGCGCATACGCCTGTGGTGGATGGCACTCATCACATTCGCCCTCTGTCTGGGATCGGTATTGACGTACTTCTCGGTCCCGACGCATACCTACTACTACGACGGCGCCATCACGACCGACCCCTTCAGCGGTCGGGGAGAATGGAACTACCTCAGAGACATAAACCTCCTCCAATTCCCATGAAAACGCTCCGCATCATCCTCTACGTTTTCATCACCGGCTGCCTGATCTTCACATTCGTGAATGGCGTAGTGATGCGGCTGACGATCTGAAATAGGAATAAGGGAAAAGTATTATGGGGTAAGGGATTTCCTTTCCCCTCCCTTCACCCTTCATACAAACCCCATACCCCTTATTCCATCTCCCTCACCAATCTCTCAATTAACCTCGCAAGGCTGTGCTGTTCCACCACTCTCTTCCTCAACTCTGCACTCAAGGAGGCCCTTTCGGACGGGGACAGTGACAAAATTTTCTGAGCGACATTCCCCATTGTCTCATCGGTCGCACGACAGCTCTCCGGCAACACCTCCTGCGCGGCGGCGCCCGAGGAAACAACCGGGCATCCCGACGCCATGGCTTCCAGAACGGCTTTATCCAGTCCTCCGACGCACGCATGCAGCATCAATTCCGCACGCCTGAGGAGCCCCGGCATCTCCACTGGATCCACCCATCGCACCTCGACGCGCCCGGCGATACCCAGTTGCATGAAAAGTGACTGCACTCTCTCCCATTCCCCTTCATCCGCCTGCGTAATGACACCGCCGGCAATGACCAGCCGGGAAGTTTTCGGAAGCAGAGCGAACGCGCGCAGGATCACGTCATAGCGCTTGGATCGCGTGATGCGTCCGACCGACACGATCAATCCTGCTTCCCGGAGCGAAGGATCGGGCGAGAAAGCCTGCACGTCGATTCCGTGCCCCGTCACCACCTGCTTGCGATGCGGACGAGGAAGCCCTTGAACGGTCGCGGAAAAGACTTTCCGAACGAGGAGGAGTGCGAAACTAAGACGCCGGCTCCCGCGACGGATTTCGTACCAAAGATAGACGCGCTTCCGCAGAAGGAACCAAACGGGCCAGCCCAGAATCACCCACACCGGCGTCATGTGCACGAAAACGCAGTCATACCGGGAACGCTCACGCCAGAGGAGCCACCAGAAAGTGAAGATTTGCCGCCAAACCGGTTTGCCATGTTCCTTGCCCAGAGAATGGACTGCCACATTTGCAGGAAGAGAAACCTGTCCGACGTACTGTGCGGCAACCATGAGGTATTCCGTGCGGGATGCGAATGCCGTCATCCACCGATGGAAGAATCCCAGAATGGGATCGGATTGGTCGGCTTTTTGGGTGACGATCAGCAGCTTCATGGCCGCGGAGAAGTGATGGATTTGAGGAAGTCCGCGTACTGCCGGATGAGGAGGGCACGATCGAAGCGGTCGAGAACCTTGCGCGCTTCGGCTCCCATCCTTTCACGCGCAGCATCATCCTCCACCAGCCGCATGATCTTGCGCCTCATGTCCCCTTTGCTGCCATCCGTGAACATGCCATTCACGCCTTCTTCGATCACCTCGGGCATGATGCCGACCGGCGTCACGATGACGGGCATGCCCATCCCCATCGCCTCGAGCGCGCTCCGGGGTCCCCCCTCGCTGAGGGAATTCATCACAAAGACCCGCGCGGTGAGCACCGCCCCGACCACATCCTCCGCCGTGGGCAGCCATCCGAGGAACGTGATGCGCTCCCCCATGCCAAGCTTCTTCGCCAGTGCTTCGCAGCGTTTTCGGTCGGGACCGTCCCCGATCACGAGCAGGCGCACCTCCGGAATATCCGCAATGGCTGTAATGAGTTCATACAGCTGCTTGTTTGGCACAAGGCGGCCGCAGAAAGAGATGTCGTACGAAACCGGCGGACGGATCTCTTTGGTCAGGAGTTGCCGGTCGAGATAGAAGGAAGGAACAAGTTCAATCTTGGCGGGCTCCACCCCCCACGCTGCGAGCAGCTGCTGCGCATTCGCATTGACCACGCGCACTTTCGCCGCCTTCCGTGCATGATGCGGAAGCACGAAACGCGAGAGAACGCGGCCGACGGTTTCGCTGACAGAAGCCGCGCGCGGGTACCCCACGATGTGATGGATCTCGACAGAAAAAGGCAGCCCCGTACTCCTCGCAAGCCATCGTGCGCCCAGTCCGTTGTAGAACGGCGGATAGTCGTGGACGGTCATCACGTCGTGGTGATGTTCGGCAACGAGTTGCCTGCCGCACTTCAGAATCCAGAACGGCTGGTACCAGAGTCCCAGCGGAGAAGGGTGAAAGTGCACTGCGCCTCCTCCGTCCTGCACAGGAACCGAAGCGCGACACTCATTACACCCTGCATTGCACTGAACATGCGGGCAGATGATATCGATCCGGTCCCAGTGCTTTCGAAGCTCCTGCAACGTGTACCAGAATGCCCCCCGCTTGCCGCGGAGTATCGATCGATCCCCTGAAATCATGAGAAGTTTCATAGGCTTTGGAAGAGCTGGAGATGCTCACGGGTAACACTATCCCATCCGCGCACCGGTGGAGGCAAAGCTGCCGTCTGCGCGACCTCGCCATAGCGGGACCGTACATCGGCAATCGCCTGTGCCAGCTGCTCGGGGGTTTTGAGATCACGAAGGACCATTCCGCGAGTGAGCGTCTCGCCGAATCCCGTTGCACGGGTAAGGAGGACCGGCAACCCTAAAGCCCGGGCTTCGAGAGCGACATTGGGGCTTAACTCCGTGATGGAAGACAGAATGAGCAAATCGGCATCGGCCATGGTGCGCGCCTTGGCAGAAGCGTTCTGCGACGGCAGAAATTCAACGCGGTCAGAGAGGCACAATTCCTGCGTGAGTGAACGAAGTGCACCCGCCATGGGACCGTCACCGACGAACGTGAGATGAACCTGCGGCAGGAACGTGAGCGCGCGCAGAAGGGCGGGCAGATTCTTGAATGCAACAAAACGGCCCATGAAGAGCAGCCTGAATGGCGTGTGCGCTGCATGCGCAACCGGCGAACCTGCGGGCAGCGCGTTTTCGATCACCGAGTGCAGGGGAAGCCGATACTGCGCACGATAGAGCGTCTTCTGGAATTCGGTGGAGAAGACAATGTGATCAAAAGACGAGAGAATCTTCTGCATGATGAACAGGGACTTCGGCCTGGACGCATACCACTCCTCCAGCCCCTTCTCACCGCCGCGATCGGTGTACCGCTCCCAGAAGAAATCACCGCCAAGCCGCAGGACCTTTTTCGGCCGCTTCGGGCGGGCAAGTAGCAGAGGAACTCCTGCACTCACGGACGAAAACGCCTCGACGACATCGGCATCCGCCGCAACCTTCTTGAGCGCCTGCGCATATCTCCACCACCGCAGAAACGGACCTCCGCTCTTGGACACAACAAAAACATCCCAACCGTTTCCTAAGTCCTTTGTCCTTTGTCCTAAGTCCTTCGTTCCATACGTCACTACGCTCACCTCATTCCCCAATCGCGAGAGCTCAGAAGCAAGCGCTTTCACATACGTCGCCGGACCGCCGATATCGGGAGGATAAATGCCGGTTGCAAGGACGATCTTCATCGAAGGACATCGTACCCGAAAGAACATTTGTCCACGGCTATAAAGCATCATATTTGTCAGTTTTGTATCTGGCATTTACTGAGACTTCTTGTGCCGGCTACGTTCATAAAATATGATGAGAACTTCTATGATAAATTCAATAACTTTTAAACTATGAAAAAAACAGTAAAAAATTCAATGAAGATTTTGAGTGCAATTATTGTCATTATTACAGTGATATTTATTGCATTTGTATCGTGCAATACATCTTATCCGGCTGGCAAAACCGCTTTGGGAATAAACCCTTTCACGAATGGAGGGAACGAAAGGAATATGATCGTTGTTCTCAGCGACATTCATCTTGGTGCCGACATCACTTATGCAGAGTGCAACAAAAACCTTTCCTCCCTCCAAAAACTCCTCAAGCAAATTAGTGTGTCGCCAAACATCAAGGAGCTTGTGATCGCTGGAGATTTGCTTGATGAGTGGTTTGTGCCGGCAACAGTACATACGTATGCCGGAAAGGATCAGCGTGATTTTGTGCAACGTATTGCGGCAACGAACAAAGGAGTCATTGATGGTTTTAACGATATCATTCAATCCGGAAAAATTTTAGTAACCTATGTTCCCGGTAACCATGATCTGACCATTACTGCGGAAAATATTGACAGTATTCTCCCGGGAATAAATCAGGTGCGAGATGAGGAACAGGGCTTGGGCACCTACTCACCGGCTGATTATCCTACAATCGCGATTGAGCACGGTCATCGTTATAATTTTTTCTGTGCGCCAGATCCGATTTCCAACCAAGATGTTGCACCGGGAACCATCATGCCTCCGGGATACTTTTTTACAAGAATAGCTGCCCTCCATGTGTTACAAAAATACCCACAACCGGGCGATACAATGCGGGTTGTGACACCGAATATTTCTGGTGATGAAAGCCAAAGCTTGTTGTTTTCCTATTGGAAACTCTGGGAATGGGCGATCAATTATCTGCCAATAAAGGAAAAGTTTGATGAGAAAATTATTGTAACAAACGTTAATGGGTTCACAAAAACATATGCGGTGAATGATTTATTGCCTTATCAACAAACGGCTGGGGGACAACTGGATGTCAATCTCTTTAAGGGGATTCAGGATACATGGAACCAAAGACAAATTCTTAATAGGGTGGCTGTACATATTCCTGTAGCTCAAGCAATTGCACAGGCTTCTTCTGCAGAAGAGACGGATCATCAGGCAACAGTACAGTATTTTATGAACCCTGATTCCGATAAGAGGATCATCATTTTTGGACATACACATGTTGCAAAAATTAGTGCGTCTAATAATTACAACGGGCAAAAATCAATCTATGCAAACTCCGGAACATGGATTGATCATAATCCAAATCTGACAACCATGAATTTCATTGTTATAACGCCACAAGATACCAATGCGTCTTCGCAAACCTATGTGAAACTTTATAATTTCGAAGGTGAAGTCGTAACGGAAATGGCCGAAGACTCCTTACGCTACTAAGAGGTTAGTATATTTGAGAAGCAAGAAAGAAGAAGCGCCGGACACGAATACTTGGCCTCTCGGCCTCAACATCACTTTGCCTGTCGTTCCATGTGTCCCGCATCGAATGCCTGAGCTTCTTTGGCGAACTGGGCCTTGCTGAAGTCAGCCAGCAGCCAGTCGGGATGCTGCACATACCACTGCACTGTTTTTTCCAAGCTCTGCTCGAACGTTTTGGGATAAGCGAAGCCCATCTCTTTGAGCTTGGACCCGTCCAGCGCGTAGCGAAGATCGTGCCCCGGGCGGCTGCTATGGAAATCCACGAGTTCGTACTTGAGTTCTTTGCCAACCACCTTGGCAATGAACTGCGCGAGTGAGAGATTGTCCACTTCCTTCTCGCCGACAATGTTGAACTTGTCGCCAAGGATCGGCACGCCCTTCTCGTGCTGCGCGATCAAAAAGAGCATGGCCGCCGCCACGTTGCGTGCGTGCACGTAGAAGCGCGTGCCCGCCTTCGTGCGGCTGGGATCGGAGTGGACGAACAGCCGCTCGCCGTGCAGAGCGGCATTGATGACCTTGGGAATGAACTTTTCGGGGTGCTGCCGCTCGCCGAACACGTTCATGGTGTGCGTGATGACGATCGGGAGACCGTAGGTGTTGAAGTAGCTGTAGGCCAGCTCCTCACCGCCGGCTTTGGTGGCGGCATAGGGATTGCTCGCCTTGTAACGGTCCCATTCCTTGTAGGCGACCCCCTCCGGCGCCGGACCGAAGACCTCGTCGGTACTGAAGTAGCTGAAGAGCTCAAGCCCATCGAGCGTGCGCGCGTAGTCGAGAAGATTCCCCGTCCCCACCACGTTATCCATGACGAACTCCATGGGATATTCAATAGAACGATCCACGTGAGTGGATGCCGCGAGGTGGAAGATGTAGTTCACCGGCCCGATACGGTTACTGACGTAGGGATTAATAGGAGAACGCAGGTCGTGATAGATGAACTCCACCCGGCCGGAGAACTGCTTGCCCCACAAATCCATGTCCGTCAGTCGATGGATCGTGGAAGCCGAATCGATCTTGCTCAAACCGACCAGCTTCCAGTCTGTATTCTTCAGGATTCCCTCGGCGAAGTGATGGCCGATAAACCCGTCGATTCCTGTGAGGAGCACGCGTTTCATACCGAGGCATCGTACCCGCCGGGGCGCTTCTGCGGAAGTGAAATCTCCGCTAGGCTTAAGCCTATGGAGCGGTCACGAACGGTGGTCTACATGCCGGCCTACGAGCCAAAACGCGAGCATATTCGCGCAGCCGTGGAATCGGTGAGAGCACAGACAAATCCTGATTGGACGCTCCTCATCAACGATGATGCCTCCGTGCGGGAAGACGTAAAATCGCATGTGCAGGATTACCTCTCGGATCCGCGCATTACGCTCCGTAGGAATCCGAGGAACCTTGGTATCGGCGGCAACTGGAATGCGTGCTGGCAAGGCGCTCCCCCCTCTCCCGAGGCAGGTGGAGTGGCAAGGGAGGGGGGGGTCGGGGGGGTGAGGCAATCTTCGGAATACGTTGCATTCTTATTTCACGATGACCTGTGGGAACCGGCCTACCTGGAAAAAATGATTGCCGCGCTCGACTTGCATCCTTCCGCGGGATTCGCCGCGGCGAATCATACGTATGTGAAAGAAGGAGAAGTCCCTGCAGCGCCCTTCTACGAAGAACTGCACGCGTTCGTACAGAAGAACATTGCCCCCGGCCTGCATGCACACGGCGAATTTCTGCGATGGTGGATGGCACGAGGACTCAAGCCGAATGTCATCGGTGAACCGAGTTTTGTCGTCCTTCGCCGGTCATTGATGGAACAAATCGGCCCGTTCAATGCCTCGATGGTGCAATTTCTGGACAGCGAGTACTGGGCGCGCTGCCTGCTCAAGGCCGACTGGATATACGTGGCGGAAGATTTGGGAAAATTCCGCGTGCATCCCGCCGGCATGAGCGCGGTGAACGAAGGATTGGGACGGGGAGTTTTCGAACGCTTCCAGACACTGCAGACGGTCGTCGCGGGTTTGCCGCCGGAGGAGCGGAGCGCGGGCAACGCGGCGATCGTGAACGCGCTGAGCGGCATGATCGGCCAGTACTTCGCACGCCGCAAACAGGGCAGGAGTGTGAGCGGCCACGGAAAAAGTGGCTTGAGGGAATTTATCCTTCGCCACCCGTTGCTCACACTCCGTGCCATCATCGGATGGATCAAAAGCTCTACATAAGACTCCGATAGACCTCCTCATATCGCGAAACGATCCCCTGCCAATCGTACGTCCGGGCGCTGGCCATGCCCGCCTTTGCCAGCTCCTGCCATTTATGGGAATCGGAAAGGAGTTTCTGCATAGCCTGTGCCGCGCCTTCCGCATCGTCCGGTGAAACAAGCAGCCCCGTGCGGCCGTCCTCCACGATATCGGGAATGCCGCCCGTGTGCGTGGCGATCACCGCACAACCGGCTGCCTGCGCTTCGAGGAACACATTGCCCAGCGCCTCGCTCCGGGAGAGGCCGCAGAAGATCTGCGCCTGCGCGAACTCTTCGAAGACGCGCGGGGTCGGCACAAACCCCACGAATGTCACGTGCTCACTCAGCTGAAGATCGTCTGCCAAGTGCTTAAGCGCTTTTTCTTCGCTTCCGCTCCCCACGATGCGCAAATGGATTCCGTTTTCCCCGCCGGAAGACTTGCGCACTTCCAGTACCCTCGCAAGAGCACGCAGCAGGACATCCACGCCCTTCATCGCCTCCAGCCTGCCGACGTACAGGATACGGCCCGGGATCTTTTTCATATCAGTGCACGCACGTTCGATCGCCGGCACATCAATGCCGTTGGGAATGAGCAGAGCATCCGATCGGCCGAAACCGTTCGCCCGCGTGAGGAGGAAACGGCTGATCACCGTCACGCGGTCGGCCCGCCGGTGCATGACCCCGACCAGAAATGAGGTATTGGTGCTCTGGCAGGTCAGAACGGCCTTCGCCTTCGGCGAGAGCAGCTGCGAAAACACCATCGCCAGACCTGCAAAGGACTCCAGGACTGCATGGATGATCTGGGGCTGCGCACGGCGAACGGCGAACGGCGCGAGAAACGGAAAGAGCCATTTATCGATGGTGTGTCCGATGCCGACACGCACCACTTTCGCATGGCCCCTGAACGGATCGTCCTCGGGGAGCCTGCGCTGAAGCCGCGCCGTCACAATCGTGATGTCGAATTCCTTCCATGCCCTGTGGGCGATCTCTTCCGCACATGCCTCCGCGCCGCTGCGAAGCGGCGTGAGGAAAGTCGAAAGCAGGACAATCTTGGGCTTCATCGTGAGCAGATATCATACATCGAAACGAGGCTTCCACTGTGCATTTCTTCATACATTAAGACCCCCTGCTCATGCATGATTCCCAAAGAGTTGCCGGTACTGCTCCCCCACCTTCTTCCAGTCGAATGTTTCTTCGATACGTTTGCGGGCCGCGACACCGAGGGCACGGCGCTTGGCGGGATCTTCGATCAAACGCCGAAGATGGGAACGGAGCGCCTCGGGGTCCCCCGCAGGGAAGAGCAGCCCCGCAATGCCATTCTGGATGAGGAACCTGTTGCCCCCCACGTCGCTCGCGATGCACGCGCACCCGCTCGCCATGGCCTCCTGCAGGGCATTACTCAGTCCTTCGCTGTAACTGGGGAGCACGAAAATATCCGTCGATGCAAGAATCTCGGGAATGTCGTGGCGAAGCCCGGTGAAGATGACACGATCCCGATATTGATTGACGAGAGGATGGTTTGCCTGCCCTGAGCTTGTCGAAGGGAACCAACCCACCACCTGCACCTTTGTCTGCGGAAAATCCCGAAGGACGGATACCGCCGCAGCGAGATAATCCTCGACTCCTTTGACGGACTCCAGACGCCCCACATAGGTGACGGTGAGGTGCCCCCCTCTCCCATTGGGAGAGGGTTGGGGAGAGGGGAAGAACGCCGCAGCATCAATGCCCGTGGGAATGACCTCCGTTTTGCGTGCAATACAGAGCCTCTTCAAAAGGCGCTCCGGCTGGGGATGAAAGAGGACGACACGCCGGGCACAGAGCAGGATGAGCCACCCCAGCGTCCACGCGTAGATCGCCGCACCGATTTTCGGCAATAAGCCACGCGGCCACCACGTGATGCCGACGAAGGTATCGGTGAGAACAATCGGGCGCCTGCCAAAGAGCGCGAGGGGGATCGCCGAGAGTGATGTCCAGAACAAGAGCTTGTTGATCACGATCAGGTCCGGCCGCTCTTCGCGGATGATCCGCCGCACAAGACCGAAAAATCCAAACGCGATCCCGTAGTTCCATGGATCGGGAAGGAAGAAATCTTTCTTGCGATAGATCGTCAGTGACTCACTTACTTTCGTCACACTTTCCTTTCCTTTCTGACCTTTCTCACCTTCCTGCCCTTCGATACATCCCATGCACGCCACCACCACTCTGAAGCCCAGCCTCTGCCACAACTCAGAGAGCTTCACCGTACTGACCATCCAGCGGTGCTCTTCTTTCCAGTACGGTGATAGAAGCAGGATTGTCTTCACGAACGTAGTATGCAGTATGTCACAGGCAGTATGCAGCAAGAAAAGGGGGATTGCTTGCAACAGAATGAAGACCACGAATCCCTACCGCTTACAGCACTCTCCGCCGCATTGGTGTTTCCCATCCAGCCCAGCATCCCGCAGTGCTATGGAACGGGTCAGCTTGGTCTGGCGCTGCTCCAACTCCTCGAGACGGACAATCTGGGCAAAGACGATGAAGGAAATCACGCCAAGAAATGTAATCAGGAGGGCATTTTGCCGGTCCTTGAAGCCCATCACGAACGCCAGGTAATCCAAGACAGGCGGAAAGAGCGCGATGATGGCGATCGCCGTCCAGAAGAACGTCCAGAGAAAACCCTCCCAGATCGTCTTCTTCTGCTTCATCACCAGACTCCACACGTAGAGAATGGCAAGGAGTGAGATCAGGGGCGCGATGATCTGGTACGGCGTGAGAGGGAGCATGGAGGCCATAGTTTACCGGAGAAAGGAACGAAGCAGAATCCGCAGCGCCGTCTTCACGCCGTTGGCGAAGGATTGCCCCTTGGCCAGCGTGTACTGCGAGTACAGCACCTTAATGGGCACCTCCGCAATACGCCACTTGTGCTGCACCGCTTCGCGCACCAGTTCCGTGCAGAATTCGTACCCGCTCATGCGAAGGGCGACCTCGTGTACGGCCCGCGGTCCGAACACCTTGAAACCGCACTGACTGTCATTGACCCAGCGTCCGGTCGTGGCGAACGTCACCAGATTTCCGACGGCATTGAAGAAACGCCGGATGAAGGGGATGCGGTTTTTCTGGCCGAAGCGGTTGGCGAAGACAAAGTCGGCCCGGTCGCCCAGAATCGGCTGCAGAAGTGAAGGAATATCGCGGGGATCATGCTGCTCGTCCGCATCCAACGTGACGATCACATCCGCCCCGAGAGAGCGTGCCGCATCGATGCCGGTCATCGTTGCCGCTCCCGCACCGCAATTCTGAGGATGCGAGACGACCGTGGCTCCGGCCCTGCGGGCCACCTCTGCCGTATCGTCGGTTGAGCCGTCATTGGCCACCACCACCTCGTCCACGAATTTGCGCGTGTGCTCGACGACACTGGCAATGCGACCTGCTTCGTTGTACGCCGGAATGACGGCAATCACGCGCATGTTCTACGGAAGGAAGATGTACGCAACACCCGCATCACGATCGTTTACCTGCGGCACAATGCCGAGAGAACTGGTATTGGCGAACTCCAGGAATGCGTTGACCTTCTGATGCAACGAACCGTTCTGATCTTTCTCAATGGTCGCCGTATTCGTGTCGAAGACGATGGAGTTGAATCCCAGCCACTGCAGGCGCTTCAGGGTAAGGGCGGCATCGCGCTCCGCGTAGAGACAGTTGAAGAAATCCAATTGATGATCCGAGATGCCGATGACCTGCAGGTTGCGCGGGATGAAGTACGGAATGAATGTGCCGACGCGATACAGGTATGGCCGGCTGGGATCCTGTTGCGCGCGCTTGAGCGAAGACAGCGCGATATCGTCGTAGTGCGAGATCGTGCGCTCCTGCAACGCGGCTGCCGAAATTTTGCCAAATGGATATTCGAGAAGGTTCCTCTGAACCTCGAACTGCCAGAACCGCTGGCCGAAGGAACACACCAATGCGATCGCAATGAGGATCCCCGCAATGATGCGACTGAAAACATCGGGAGCATGGATGAACAGCGCCTCGACGCAGACCACGAGACCGAGGAACATGCCGATGCCGTACCACGGCACGCCATTGGCGAGGAACACCCACTCGATGATCAGAAACGCCGTCGCGGCCCACAGCCACTTAAGCCACCTGCCCCGTCGCATCCAGAAGAACGGGAGCAGGAGCAGCAGCGGGAAGAGGAAGAGAATGGGCGACGTGGTCACGTAGTATCCTGCAGAATCCAGATTGAGAACCGCCCTCCATGGCAGCAGAAGATAATGACTGAGCCCCGTGCGATATCCCCAGTAGCGGCCCAGCTCCTCCGCGCTCCCGGTCGCCTTGCAGGAAGGAGACTGTTTGTTCACCGCCAATTCTTTCGGTAGTTCTCTGAACGTCGGAGCGATCACGCCGGTACCCGTTCCCTCGACATTGAATATCGGACTGTCGGAGTTCGGCACTCCCAGTTCAAGAACGGTCGGGATGAGACGGCCCCGCAGGAAGTTATTGTGGTACACCCACGGGAAAATCGAGGCAGCGAAGAGCGCAGCGAACACGAGGACCGAAAGGACAGTGGTCTTCAGCCGGGATGGCCGCCTCCAGGCGGCGAAGCCGATCAGCACAAAACCCAGAACAGCGGCCGTGACGAGCGCAGAGGTATTCGAGGCAATGGAAACGCCTGCCACTCGCTGGACGATCTCGCGCATGTCCAGAGCGTGCTGGACAATGAAAGCAGCAATCGCAAGACCGACGGCCCCCAGGAATCCGACCCAGAACAGTGAAGCACCCACCAGAACGGAAAAAGTGGCCATGAACACCATGACCGCAGTCGGCTTCATGGAGAAAGCAAATCCGGCAAACAGGCCGGCGAGAGCGATCCATCGCCACTGCGTTCTGAAGGAGGAAGTTTCTTCGTCTTCCGGGCGCGGGAAGAGTGCGATGAATGCGGCGAACATCGACAGTGCGCCCATCGCGAAGAGGGCGTTGTCGATCTTCATATCGGCAAAGGAAAAATGCCCGACGAGCGGCAGCGTGTAGAACAGCAGGGCCGAGAGAATGCCTGCCTGTCGGCCGAGAAAATGCCGCGCGAAACTGAGAACCGCCAGAATCGCGAGTACTCCGGCAGTCCAGTTCACCGCCATCGACGTGGTCGCACCGAAAGTACTGTCGTACCCGAAGAGCGCGAACCCGAATGACGTCAGGTACTCCCATTGAAAGGGAGCCATCGAGAAAATGAAGTGTCCGTAGCTCACCATCAGCCGCGGCCGGTTCAGATAGCTGCCCAGATCGTCCCATCCGATGGGGAACGGCCGGATGACCGTCAGGAAATTGAGTGCAAGATAACTCAGCAGGAGCCACGTCAGCAGCACTTCCGCGCTCAGCCAGGATACCTCGCGCTCCCCGTGTGAGCGCGTCAGCGTGCGCAGCCAGTAGAGCACATCTTTATAAGCAATGGCCGGCACCAGAAGCACGGCAACCCACACCGCGGGGGAGACAATCAGGCCGGCCACGGCCAGCGACCAGAGAATCGCCATCCACGCACAGGCGCCGACCGCCGCGCTCACGGTGAAATCGGCGAGCAGCGAGAGCGTGGGAAACCGGAAA
>JAUSKD010000021.1 GCA_030647195.1 Candidatus Peribacter sp.
GGCGACGCGGAGGAGTCATCGCCCGCGCGGCGCAGCTTCGAGCTGCCGGCCTCGGTACGCGTCGAGCGGATTTCCCCGGAAGAAACCGGCGGCCCTTCGCGGCGACGCTTCCTGTTTTCGCCCGACGGCGCTTCGCCGGCGTTCGAAATTGTTCTGGGCAATGACCGGCGGCAAGTGGTCGTGACGAGCAACCCCTTGACGGGTTTCCCGAAGGTGACGGAGTTATGAGGAAACAAGCGGAATCGGGATTCGGGAATCGGGATTCGGACTTAGGGCTTCGGCTTCCGGATGATCGATTGTTTTTATTCCCAGGTCCGAGTTCCTATTCCCTGTTTCCGAAACGTCAATGCTCATCTTGCACGTACGGTAGGGGAAGACGCGACGGAGCAGCGTGAGGGTCTCGCGGATTTCAAAGGCGCTGACGTACGGACCGAAGTATTTGGCCTTGTCTTCCAGAGGTTTCCGTACGAGATCGATGCGCGGAAAAGGATCCTGCAGCGAAATTCTGACATACACGTAGTTCTTGTCATCCTTCATCAGCACGTTGTATTTGGGTTTTTTCTGCTTGATGAGGTTCGTCTCCAATATCAGCGCCTCCAGCTCCGAGTTGGTGACGGTCACCGAAACATCGGCCGCTTTTTCCATCAGCGACTGCTTCCACGGTCCGAGCTTCGCGTCCTTGTTGAGGTAGCTCGTCACGCGCTTGCGCAGGTTCAGGGCTTTGCCGACGTAGAGCACCGTGCCTTTGGCATCGAGCCAGCGGTAGACACCGGGTTTTGCCGGAAGTTTCGCAACACGCTTTTTGAGTTCGGCCTCCTTCGGATTCTTCTTCTTTGGCACGGGACTATCATGCCATGAAACGAAGAAAGAGAGGATGGAAAGGAAGAAGAGGAAACAAAGGATGGAAAAGAAATAGAAGAAATAGAGGATATTCTTTTCATGCCTCTTAGCAGCCGATCCTTTATTTCCTCTCATTCTTTTGTTTCCTTTATTTCTTTCCCTACGCCATCACTACTTTTCGGTCTACGATGTCTCTGTGTCTGCACAGCCGCTTGTCTCCGCCATCATCGTCACCACCTGGTCCGCACAGGATGCGGTGAAGTGCGTGCAGGCGCTCCTGCAGCAGACCATCGCGAGCGACCTCGAGATCCTCGTCATCGACAACCATTCAGAGGATGACAGCATCGGCACGCTGCGCGCGCGGTTTGGCCACCATCCTCAAGTCCGGCTGCTCGAGTCCAACCGCAACCGCGGGTACGGCGCGGGCAATAACTATGCGGCCCGCTATGCCAGTGGCGAGTATCTGCTGATCATCAATCCCGACAACGAGTTGGAACCGACGGGGCTGGAGCACATGGTGCAGATGGTGCGGGAGGATACTTCCATTGGCATTCTTGCACCGAAGCTGGAGTATCCGGATGGGCGGGTGCGCGAGTCTGCGCGGGCGTTCCCCACGCTCCTCGATGTGTGCATCAAACGGACATTCCTGCAGTACATTTTCCGCAATCGCTTGCGCCGCTACCTCCAGACGGATGTACCGGATATCCCCGTCCGGGACACGGATTGGGTGGTGGGGGCGTGCCTCTTCTTCCGCAAGGATTTCTTCGATCAGCTGCATGGGTTCGACGAGCGGTTTTTCCTCTTCTTTGAAGACATGGATCTGTGCCGGCGGTGTCGTGACGCGGGCAAACGGGTCATCTTCGTATCCTCGATCAGAGCGCGGGACCGCAAGCAACGCCTGAGTGGAGGGGGCTTCTTTTCCCTCCTTCTGCGCAAGACAGGGCGAATCCACATCGCCAGCGCCCTGAAGTACTTTTGGAAGTGGCATGGGATGCCTGTGTAAATGCCGAAAAAATCCTTTCCAGACGTTGACCAGCCGCTTTGTCTCCCGTACCCTTTTCGGGCTTTATGGAGATGGTTCCGCTTAAAGCAAAGGCCCGGGGGCAGCAGACCCCCAACGAACTTCGCCGTGCGAACGGCGTTCCGTGCGTGCTGTACGGCAACGAGGTGAAGAATACGCAGGTGGAGTGCGTTTCCATGGAGCTCACCAAGGCCTTCACCAAGGCGGGTGAGAACACCCTTGTGGATCTGGATATCGACGGCAAGAAGGTCCCGGTGCTCTTCCATGAGCTCCAGTACGATCCCATCACGGGTCGCATCACCCATGTGGATTTCTACGCGGTGAACCTGAAGAAGGAAATCGAGGCTCCGGTGCCGATCCACTTTACGGGCGAGTCTCTGGCGGTGAAGGAATTCGCCGCGGTCATCGTGACGGTGCAGAACCACGTGACGGTGCGCTGTCTGCCGATGGCACTGCCGCGCGCCATCGAGGCGACGCTCACGAAGCTCGCTCAGGTTCATGATGTCGTGAAGGTGTCGGATCTCATCGTTCCGGCGGGCGTGACCATTGTGGATAATCCCGAGACCGTGATCGTCATTGCACAGGAACAGCGCAAGGAAGAAGAAGTGGTGGTCGCCCCGACGGCAACGGCGGAAGGAGCGGCGGCGGAGGGTGCGGTTGCGGGTGCGGAAGGTGCTCCGGCAGCGGAGGGTGCGGCAGCAGCTCCGGCAGCAGCAGCTCCGGCCAAGAAGGAAAAGAAGAGCAAAGACGACTAAAGCAATTCAATCTTCTTTCAATGAAGAGACGTCTTCTCACCAAAGCGCAGGTTCATTCACTGGGCATCGCGGTCGGCATCGTCTTCGCGGTGTTCTTTTCGAGCGCGTTTCTGGTGCGTCTGATCGCACCGGGTTCCTCCACTTCCACTGCCGGTTGGGAGCCCGTGCGCCATCGGCAGTCGGGGAGTGCGTTCAGTGATTCGACGATTCTGTCTGCACTCCGGATTCCCAGCGACGTGCCGCGCAAGCGTCTGCTCGCGGTGATGATCGAGAATCACGAGAGTGCTCGTCCGCATCAGGAAGGAATCGTCGATGCACTGATGATCTGGGAATTTCCGGTGGAGGGATTCATCACGCGTTTCGCCGTCGTGTTTGACGCCGACGATCTGCCAGAGCGCGTCGGCCCGGTGCGGTCGCTGCGGCCGTACTTCATCGATGCTCTGCAGCCGCTCGTCTCGACGGTGGTTCATGCGGGCGGCAGTCCCGAGGCATTTGCAAAAGTGAATCGCGGCGACATCACGGCTATCAATCTGCTCGCGCACTACGGCAGCGCCGAGCGCGATACTTCGATTCCAGAGCCGCACAACCTTTTCATCCGGCGCTCAAATATTATCGAGCTCCCCGGTTCTCCGATTATCGAAACCCCCTGGCCGCCCTTTACGATCGGTGAGAGCGTTCATGCCCCCGCGGCGCAGACGGTGAAGTTCAATTTTTACAATCCCGATCATGACATCGTCTACCGTTA